>CP079859.1:2700000-3000000 GCA_019339365.1 Vibrio neptunius
ACGGGCTTCAGATTCGAGAGCTAGATAAAGAATTTGGCTGTTTACAAGAAACAGAGTGTCGAGAAATTATTGATATAATGGAAATGTTCCACGCAATGCAAGAGTCGAGCAAAATGCTAACTCAAACGGAACAAGCCGACGTCGATCAACGCCGCCTGATGTTCTTGGGATTCGACATTGCCACAGAAGCCCAGCATGTTAATTATGTACGATTCCTTGTCGACTCTGAAGGTCTATACCCACAGTTTGACAAAGCTGACCATCATTTTAACGCCCAGATGCCAATGCTGGACAAATACCGACGTATGCTAAACACTTGGCGTGCCTGCCCTCGTCAATACCATCTGTGCAACACCGAATTGAAACAGATTTTCAATGCGTAGCCATTACGCAAAACACTAAAAAAGGGTTACTCAAAAGTAACCCTTTTTTACTCCTACTCTCTTTCATCAAAATACGTAAGCGATACCAATATTAGCGGACGTTGACACACCACTTTCAATAAGTGGGGAGCTTTCAATCGCTCCTTCTAGGTTGGTATAGCGAACTCCACCCGTAAATCGAACACTCGGCGTAATATGCACATAAGCAGAAACACCAATGAAATACTGGCCATCCCAATCAGCTTCAAATGCCCTAAAAGTCGTGTCGTATATCTGTGCTCGTGCCGCTTCTGCCTCACTGACACCGTATAAATGGTCATTGATTTTGTCGCTGTTGTAGGCATATCCAATGGAAGGAGTTACTCCCCACCCTTTTTGACGAAAAGGTAATCGCCAAGCAGCTTCAGCGTATAGACCATTATGCCTGCCGGCTAGATCCGTACCAGCGGTAGCCTCAAGTACACCCGCTAACGTAATTAACTGGTAGCTGACTCCACCTAAAATCGTGGCTTTACGTTGGTCCATTTGCTGAATAGCACGGTTATCAGAATCACTCGGTTTTAACGTTCTTGGGTCATAAGCCACGCGAAAGATGATGTTTTGTGGCGAACCGGCGGGGAACCAACGATAGCCAGCACTAAAGCCACGCAAAAACAAATGTTCACCTTCATAACCCACTAAAGGGATCACCGTTTCATTAGACGGCGTATCTTTGTACACAGCAGGGGAATAAGAAGCTGCGACACCCAAAGACCATTGAGAAATCTTTGCATTAACAACCGGAGAGGTGAACAAAGCCGTGGTCATGACGAGTTTAAGCCAAGAGGTTTTCAATTTTAGCACCTAAGTTATGGTAGGGATTGACATCCGAACACATTATATGGAATGGCACACCTTAAAACAATGCCTCTCTAACCGATTAATCACCTGTTTTTATGAGCATTAACTATACCAGTAAGAAAACACATTCATACTGAAGATATCAACTTATTTGCACTTTGAGCCGCTCAAATTCAGCCAATAGCCGACAATCGGTCAAACATCACAATTTGCAAATAAACACATATTTTTTAAGCAGAATTCTAAAAACCAACTAGTCTTAACTAGGAAAGGATTTGTTTTTTCTATGCGGGTTGATTGTCTACAAAGACAGGTTCAGAGGGGAATTCATTATGAGTATTTTCGACCATTACCAAGCGCGCTACGAAGCTGCCAAGGATGAAGAATTATCTTTACAGGAATTCTTGACGCTATGTAAAGATGATAAAAGTGCTTACGCTAATGCTGCAGAGCGTTTGCTGATGGCTATCGGCGAACCAGAGCTAATCGATACTGCGCAAGATCCATGCTTAAGCCGAATTTTTTCAAATCGGGTCATTTCCCGATACGAAACCTTCAAAGATTTCTACGGTATGGAAGAAGCGATTGAACAAATCGTTTCCTACCTAAAACACGCAGCACAAGGTTTAGAAGAACGTAAACAGATCCTTTATTTACTTGGACCTGTGGGCGGCGGTAAATCTTCGCTGGCTGAAAAGCTCAAGGCGCTGATGCAACAAGTGCCTATTTACGTGCTCTCTGCAAACGGTGAACGAAGCCCAGTAAACGACCATCCATTCTGCTTGTTCGACGTCGGTGAAGATGGCGAACTGCTCAAACGAGAATACGACATCGAGAAGCGCTATTTGCGTTCGATTATGTCGCCATGGGCAGCTAAACGTCTCCATGAGTTCGGCGGCGACATTACTAAGTTTAAAGTCGTGAAAGTTCGTCCTTCTATTTTGGATCAGGTCGCCATTGCGAAAACAGAACCGGGAGATGAGAACAACCAAGACATTTCCTCATTGGTGGGTAAAGTCGATATTCGTCAGCTTGAGCATTATTCTCAGGACGACCCAGATGCATACAGCTACTCAGGTGCCCTGTGCCGTGCAAACCAAGGTTTGATGGAATTCGTTGAGATGTTTAAGGCACCAATAAAAGTGCTCCATCCTTTATTAACCGCAACTCAAGAAGGTAATTACAACGGTACTGAAGGCCTTTCAGCCTTGCCTTTCGATGGTATGATACTGGCTCACTCAAACGAGTCAGAATGGCAAACTTTCCGCAATAACAAGAACAATGAAGCCTTCCTCGACCGCGTTTACATCGTCAAAGTGCCTTACTGTTTACGAGTTGCTGAAGAAGTGAAGATCTACCAAAAACTATTGGATCACTCTGAACTGGCAAAAGCACCGTGCTCTCCTAGCACGCTGGAGCTGTTGTCCCAATTCAGTATTCTGTCGCGCCTTAAAGAACCAGAAAACTCATCTATTTTCTCGAAGATGCGCGTTTACGACGGTGAAACTCTGAAAGATACCGACCCTAAAGCGAAAAGTTACCAAGAATATCGAGATTTCGCTGGCGTTGATGAAGGTATGTCGGGTCTATCCACCCGTTTCGCGTTTAAGATCTTGTCTCGAGTCTTCAACTTCGATCAAACCGAAGTCGCAGCAAACCCAGTTCACTTGTTCTACGTTATTGAGCAACAAATCGAACGTGAGCAGTTCCCTCAGGAAACCGCCGAGAAGTATTTGGAATTTTTGAAGGGCTATCTGGTTCCGCGCTACGTCGAGTTCATCGGAAAAGAAATTCAAACCGCTTACCTTGAGTCTTACTCTGAATACGGTCAAAACATCTTTGACCGCTACGTCACGTATGCTGATTTCTGGATTCAAGATCAGGAATATCGTGACCCAGAGACAGGCCAGCTATTTGACCGTTCAGCGTTAAACAACGAGCTTGAGAAAATAGAAAAAACAGCAGGCATCAGTAACCCTAAAGATTTTCGTAATGAGATAGTCAACTTTGTTCTTCGTGCGCGTGCTAATAACAATGGGCAAAACCCAGTTTGGACTAGTTATGAAAAGCTCCGTACTGTGATTGAGAAAAAAATGTTCTCAAATACGGAAGAACTATTACCCGTGATCTCCTTCAATGCGAAAACCTCTTCTGAGGATCAGAAGAAACACGACGACTTTGTCGCTCGTATGATGGAGAAAGGCTATACCGAGAAGCAAGTCCGCTTGCTATCGGAATGGTATTTACGCGTACGTAAATCATCTTAATAGCTAAGACAACCTTCCTCTGAACGAGAGAGGAAAGCCAATGAAGTACCTGCCGGAGTGAATCTCTGGCAGGAGATTGGATGCGAACAAGATGCATGCGCTTAATAAGTGCATGTACCACAAGAGGGGTGACTCATGGCGCAATTTATTGACCGACGACTGAACGGGAAGAATAAGAGCGCGGTAAACCGTCAGCGTTTCTTACGTCGTCATAAAGAACAAATCAAAGAATCTGTCGCAGACGCAGTCAATCGCCGTTCAATCACGAATACAGAAACGGGCGAGGATGTCGCGATTCCTCATAAAGACATCAAAGAACCTGTTTTTCACCAAGGGAAAGGGGGATGAAAGAGCGAGTCCACCCAGGTAACGATCAGTTTATTACTGGTGATAAGATCGAACGCCCAAAAGGCGGAGGCCAAGGCGGCGGATCCGGTGAAGGCGACGCTAGCCCAGATGGCGAAGGCCAAGATGAATTTGTTTTTCAGATTTCAAAAGATGAGTATCTGGATATCCTGTTCGAAGACTTAGAGCTGCCGAATTTAGAAAAAAGTCAAATCAACAAAATTACAGAGTGGAAAACTCACCGCGCTGGTTATCAAACCGCAGGTGTGCCCGCTAATATCGCCATTGTAAAGTCTCTACAGCAATCTCTCGCACGTCGAACAGCGATGACCGCGGGTAAAAAACGTATGTTGAGAGAATTAGAAGAAGAGCTCGATCAAGTAAAAATGAGTGAGCCAGCTCAGCTACTAGAAGAAAAAAGACTCAAAAAGGAGATTAAGGACCTTAGAAGAAAGATCGACACGGTTCCCTTCATCGATACCTTCGACTTAAGATTTAAAAACTACGAACGCCGCCCTATTCCATCCAGTCAAGCTGTCATGTTTTGTTTGATGGATGTATCAGGGTCGATGGATCAAGCAACAAAAGATATCGCCAAGCGTTTCTACGTACTCCTCTACTTATTCTTAACCCGCACTTACGAGAACGTTGATGTGGTATTCATTCGCCATCACACTCAAGCAAAAGAAGTCGACGAACATGAGTTCTTCTACTCACAAGAAACGGGCGGTACTATCGTTTCAAGCGCTCTAAAACTCATGAAGGAAATCGTTGAAGATCGCTATCCTGTCGGTGAATGGAATATTTATGCGGCGCAAGCGTCCGACGGCGATAACTGGGCCGATGATTCTCCACGTTGTCGTGAGTTACTCACCAGAAACCTATTACCCAATTGTCAGTACTACTCCTACATCGAAATCACTCGCCGCTCTCATCAGACCCTATGGCATGAGTACGAGAAGCTGGAAGATGCCTTTGACAACTTCGCAATGAAAAACATTCGTAGTGTTGAAGACATATTCCCAGTATTCCGAGAGCTATTCAAAAAAAGAAACCGCTTAGGGAGGCTGCTATGGCAACGAAAACGAAAAAGGCAACCAAGAAGAAGACGCTGCCAGATGGCCCAGATTGGACATTTGACCTTCTCGAACGTTATCACATTGAAATTAAGCGAGTGGCTGAGCTCTATCGTTTAGATACTTATCCAAACCAGATCGAAGTCATTACTTCCGAACAAATGATGGATGCCTACTCAAGCATTGGTATGCCAATCAATTACAATCACTGGTCATTTGGCAAAAAGTTTATTCAGACCGAACAAGGCTACAAACACGGTCAAATGGGTTTAGCCTATGAGATCGTTATTAATTCCGATCCTTGTATCGCATACCTGATGGAAGAGAATACGGTCACCATGCAGGCATTGGTAATGGCACACGCCTGTTATGGTCACAACTCATTTTTTAAGGGCAATTATCTATTCCAAACCTGGACCGACGCCAGCTCTATCATTGATTATCTATTGTTTGCCAAAAAATACATTGCGGATTGCGAGCAAAAACATGGCGTCAAAGAGGTGGAGGAGCTCCTGGATTCCTGCCACGCTTTGATGAACTTTGGCGTAGACCGATATAAACGCCCGGAGAAGATCTCCATCGCAGAAGAGAAAATGCGTCAGGAGGAACGAGAAGCTTATCTCCAATCCCAAGTGAACGATCTATGGAGAACCGTCCCTAAAGGTAAAGTTGAACAAGAAGAAGCAAAGGTTCGTTTCCCTTCTGAGCCTCAGGAAAATATTTTATATTTCATTGAAAAGCATGCGCCGCTACTTGAGTCATGGCAACGAGAGATCGTACGTATCGTGCGCAAAATCAGCCAATACTTCTATCCTCAGAAACAAACTCAGGTAATGAATGAAGGTTGGGCGACATTTTGGCATTACACCATCCTTAACCATCTGTATGATGAAGGATTGGTGACCGAACGTTTCATTCTTGAGTTCCTACACAGCCATACAAGCGTTGTCGCACAGCCTGCTTATAACAGTCCTTACTTCAGCGGAATCAACCCTTATGCACTTGGGTTTGCAATGTTCCGCGATATTCGTAGGATTTGTGAAGAGCCGACGGACGAGGACAAAGAGTGGTTCCCAGAGCTAGCGGGGACCGATTGGTTGGAAGCCGTTCATTTTGCGATGAAAAATTTTAAGGATGAAAGCTTCATCAGCCAGTACCTCTCTCCTAAGCTAATGCGGGATTTCAAACTCTTCGCCATTACTGACGACGACAGGAAAAACTATATCGAAGTCACGGCGATCCACAATGATCTCGGTTACCGGAGCATCAGAGAGAAGCTTGCTGGTCAATACAATCTCAGTAGTTTGGAGCCTAATATTCAAGTGTTTAATGTTGATGTGCGAGGTGACCGCTCACTGACTCTTCAATATGTCCCACATGATCGTATTCCGCTCGATGATAGCTATGACGAAGTGCTGAAGCATCTCTACCGACTATGGGGATTCGACGTCATTTTAGAAGAAGTGAAAGAGTCAGGGCGACGCGAGATTCTCGGTACCTGCCCAAAACGCAACGACTACGATGGCAAGATATAGCAATAAAAAGGCCCTAACGGGCCTTTTTATTGATGGGCAACGAGCTTTCTCACTGCTTCTAAGTCTTCTGGTGTATCAACGCCAGCAGGTGGAACTTGCTCCGCCACCTCAACATGAATTTTTTCACCATACCACAGCACTCGAAGTTGCTCTAATCTTTCGATTTTCTCTAAGACCGTTGGCGCCCAGTTTATATAAGTATTTACAAATCCAGCACGATAAGCATAGATACCGATGTGACGCATCAGTGGTTGGGCAATCACTTTACCGCCATTGGCAAAATGGTCTCGATCCCAAGGGATAGTCGCTCGACTAAAGTACATCGCATAACCGTCTTTATCTGTCAGCACTTTAACCGCGTTCGGGTTGAACACCTCGTCTTCATGGGATATTTCAACCGCTAGCGTTGCCATAGGAGCTTGGCTATTCGCTAGATTATTTGCGACCTGCGTAATAATCGCAGGCGGGATCAGTGGCTCATCGCCCTGCACATTAACGATCACATGATCTTCAGGAATGCCCATGAGTTCGACAACTTCCGCTAAGCGTTCTGTACCAGAATCATGGTCAGCAGAGGTCATACAAACCTCGCCACCGAACTTCTTGACGGCATTCACAACACGCTCATCATCGGTTGCGACAATCACTTTCTCTGCGCCTGCCTGCAATGATTGTTCGTAGACCCATTGAATCATTGGTTTACCACTGATGTCGGCGAGTGGCTTACCCGGCAAACGTGTCGACTGATAGCGTGCAGGTATAACGACGGTAAAGGCCATTATCGTCCCTCTTCCATACTCATGTGGCGCGCTTCAGGCTCGAGGAGAACCGGAATGCCCTCTTTAATCGGGTAGGCGAGACGATCCAACTTACAGATCAGCTCTTGTTTATCTTTATCGAAGGTAAGCTTACCTTTACATACTGGGCAAGCGACAATCTCAAGCAGTCGGTGGTCCATATTTTTCTTTAACCTCTTTAATCTTACTTAAAATGCGCGTCTCATCTTCGGGACTAAAGCTAGCAGTTACTGGTAAGTACCACCAATTTTCTTCTGCATAACTCGCACATTTTACTGCATCTTTTTCTGTCATAATCAGATGTTGTCCACGGCTAGCCAAGGTTTGCAACTCTGACGGTTCAAAGTCTTTATGATCGGGAAAACCTTGAGTGACGACTGTTCTCGCGCCAAGTTTTTCCAATGTCTGAAAAAACCTTGGTGGATGACCAATACCCGCCATCGCCACCAGCTGGTCAAGTTCACTGACTGGAGTTTTGTCTCTGGTTTTTAGATTCACTGCCAAGCTAGGTGTCAAAGTCATAGCCGCTTCATTCTCGTGAGCTCGTCCACCGTTAGTAATGATGAAATCGACCTCGTTCAACCGACTGGTCGCCTCACGTAAGGGCCCAAGTGGTATCAATTGTTTACTACCAAAGCGACGGTTACCGTCCACCACGACGATTTCAATGTCTCTTTGGAGTGCATAGTGCTGTAGGCCGTCATCGGTAATAACAATGTCAACGCCAAGAGGTAACAAGGCTTTGACAGCATCACTGCGTACCGGAGACACCGAAACGGGTGCTTGTGTACGTTTGAAAATCAACTTGGGCTCATCACCACAATGCTTGGTCGGTGTGTGTTCTTCAACAATGAGTGGATAGCTCGGCGCTTTGGCACCATATCCACGAGACACCACACCTGGCTTGTACCCCAAGGATTGTAGTTGCTCCACCAGCCAAATGACGACAGGAGTCTTTCCATTGCCGCCCGCCGTAATATTTCCGACCACAATAACGGGGACAGGTGCCTGGTAACTGGCTTTGCTACCAGACATGAATGCTCGCCGTCTTGAACGACTGATCATTCCAAACGCCAAACTAAGCGGCCAAAGTAATGGCCACAGAGCATAGCGTAGAGGATGATTTTCAAACCAGATTTTTTCAATCACAGCTTAAGCACCAAACTGTATTCGGTGCAATTGTGCATAGGCACCATTTTTCTCAATCAAAGTGCTGTGGTCCCCACGCTCAACGATTTCACCTTCATCAACCACCAAAATTTCATCGGCGCTTTCAATCGTCGATAGCCTGTGCGCAATAACGAGTACCGTTTTATTTTTCTGCAACTCATCCAACGCAGATTGAATCGCTTTTTCAGATTCGGTATCGAGCGCAGACGTTGCCTCATCCAGAATCAAAACTGGCGCGTCTCGCAGTAAAGCGCGGGCAATGGCGATTCGTTGGCGCTGACCTCCAGATAAGCTGGTACCATTTTCGCCAATAACAGTATCCAGACCTTGATCCATGTTGTCGATAAAGTCCATCGCATAAGCCAACCGAGCGGCTTCTTCAATCTGCTCTCGGCTGTATTCATCCGTAGCGGCATAGGCGATATTGTTGGCAATAGTATCGTTGAATAAGTGGACATTTTGCGACACCAACGCGAAATGACTGCGAAGATTGGTCAGTTTGTAGTCACGTACATCGTGTCCATCAAGCTCGATGCTGCCTGAATCAACGTCGTAGAATCGGGTAAATAGATTGGCAATGGTACTTTTACCCGAACCCGAACGACCGACAAGCGCAACTGTCTTCCCTCTAGGTATATCAAAGCTGACATTACGCAGCGCTGGTGATTCTTTATCTTGATAGGTAAATGTGACGTCTTTAACGACAACGTCACCCCGAACAGCCTTCGCTTCGTACTTACCGTTATCTTGCTCGGTTTCTAGGTCCATTAGCGCAAACAAAGTCTGACTTGCCGCCATACCACGCTGAAACTCAGACGTAACGTTAGTCAGCGCTTTCAATGGACGTAATAGGCCAAACATCGCAGAGAACACAACAGTAAAGGTACCGGGCGTTAAATGTTCTTTGATTGAGTCCACACTCGCCAAGAACAGGACCACAACTAAAGCGATAGAAGCGATGATCTGAATCACTGGGTTAGCAATAGCTTGTGCAGCGACTAACTTCATCGACTGCTGACGCATCTGGTTGCTCACGTGATCAAAACGCTGACGTTCAACGTTCTGACCGCCATAGCTTAGTACGACTTTGTGCCCTTTTAGCATTTGCTCAGCAGAGGCAGTCACATGCCCCATAGTATCCTGCATACTCTTAGAGATCTTGCGGAAACGCTTCGACACAACCCCAATTGCCCAAGCCACTAAAGGTGCTACGATGAAAAGGACTAATGAAAGCTGCCAACTGTGCCAGAACATCAGAACGAGTAGACCAATAATACTTGCGCCTTCGCGTACAATACTCACCAATGCGCGACTGGTCGCACCCGCTACCTGTTCCGAATCGTAAGTAATCCTAGACAGCAACCCACCTGTGGATTCTTTATCAAAATAGGACACTGGCATGTGCATGAATTGGCTAAAAATACGTCGACGCATCAGCATCACAACGTTACCTGACACCCAACTCAAACAATAGGAAGAAACAAACCCACTCAACCCTCTAACAACCATCATGCCAAATACAATGAAAGGTAAAACGCGAAGAAAATTAGATTCGCTATCCCCAAAGCCTTCATCAAGCAAAGGTTTGAGTAACGACACCATGTATGTATCGGCAACCGCATTAATAATGAGAGCAACGACGGCAACAGCGAGACCCGCTTTGTAAAGACGAACATAGGTCCAGAGACGCTTGAAAGTCTGCAAGGTTGTTTCATCTTGATTAAGAGACATAGAACTGCTTATTTTTCTTACAATAATCGTACTATTCTACTCCCTTCCGTAGCATCTGCCTATACCAAGCCAGCCCTTTCCACTCTCTCATGGCATCAATTTTCCAATGGTTTGCGTAGAAACTGACACTAACTTGACCGTCTGCTCCCGTATCAAACCATTGCACGCCTCGACCTGTATAACGTGTCACCACATTGGGATCAGGCAATCGCCACTTCCCATTTAATGCCGATGAGGCGATGGCAACCTTAGGGCTAACCACTTCAATAAACCTAGGTGTCGATGACGTTTTACTACCGTGATGTGGAACAATCAAAATGTCACTGCGAAGAGCTTTGGGTTCCCTTACAAGAAGCCATTCAACAATCGCCTCAATATCTCCAGGCAACAAAATCGATTGCTTGTATTCCGGATGTGACACTCTCACTACACACGAATGAGGATTGTAAGCCCGGCGTACCGATTCAACTGGCCACAAAAATTCTAATGTTAACTGGCCCCACGTGAGGATATTTCCTTTTGAACACATTTGAGCTCGAGTCAGTTTTTGGCTAGCCATTAGACGTTCTGGTTGCCAGTCACGCAATAACATCTCTAGGCCACCTGCGTGGTCACCATCGGTATGAGATATCACTAGCATGTCTAGCTTACCCACACCGTGATACCGAAGAAAAGGCGTCATCACCTGGGCAGCAATGCTCCCCCCTGCCAGGCTATTCCAGTATCATAGATGAAAGCTTGTGAACCTTGCTTTACGATAATGGCCAGGCCATGACCTACATCTAAAACAAAGACCTGCCATAAGGGCTTGTCTTTCCAATCAACGAAGAACACTAGCGCACACAATACAAATAGGGCGTTCCCGTGGCGGCTAAGCACAGTAGAGGACAACAGCAACAACAGCCCCGCGACGGAAAAGATGACTAGGGAGTGGCTTAATGGAAGCCAACTACTGCCAGCAAAAGGCAGTACATAAATCACGGGGGCGATAGTGATATCAACCCAATGCCAAAGTACTGATACACTCAACATAGTATCTACCACCAATGCCAATAAACTTAACGGCACAACGACAAAGCTAAACCAAGGTACAAAAATAAGGTTGTATACAAAATTGGCGACACTCAGGCCCTGAAATACTATGGCGACTATCGGTGTCATCCCGATAACCAGAGCCAGTTGCAGTTTAAGGACATTTACCCAAGCTGACGATGACCGACTTTGCAATGAAGAAAACATCAAAATGATCGCAACAGCCCACATAGATAGCCAAAGACCTGAAGAAGCGGCAGTAAACGGATCCAACAGTAAAAGCCAAGATAGAATAAGAAGCCATTTATAGCTTGCAGGGAGGTGTTTAAAAGAGATCGTCAACAACGCGGCTAGGCAACATGTCCACAATGCTCGTTGAGTCGGGACAGAAAACCCAGCTAACCAAGCGTAGCAACAAGCGCATATTATCGCGATAACGAACGGAACGGTAAATGCGTTAGGGAAAAGCCTGAGGAGTAGTTTTCCTAGGCACCAACCAAGAAAAAAAACAATGCCAATATGCAGACCTGATATCGCGATAAGATGACTCAGGCCACTCGCTTTGAGCTGCTCTTTCCGTTCGAGTGATAGGCTATCTCGTACGCCAAATGTCAGTGCTAAAATCAAACCTTTACTCGGCAGAGACTCCACGGATTTAGACACTTGCTGGTACAACTCGTAGCGCATAGAACCAGAATGACGAACCCAGTAGGGTGTTTTGATTGCCACGCTAGCTCTACCGACTACACGCCGCTGAAGTGCGTACTTTTCAACATCAAAGCCCACATCATTGAGCACCCCCACAATAGGCTTAAGCCTGACTCTCGCCCCAACCTGATCTCCGGGAGAAAGCAAAATAGGAGAGACAAGCCATAGTCGCGGCCGGGTAAAAGTGGGCAATTCTTCACCATTGATTGATCTCACCACGGCTTCACCTTGAAACCCGTGACTTATTTGCTTAAAAAAGCTGTCAACCTCAGCATTTATGGTAATATCCTGACCTGCTTGGAAAAGCATTGCCCGCTGATGGCGTAAAAGGTGACTGTGTATGACGATTATCAGGCATGCGAACACAGGACCAACACACCACCTTAGCGATTTTGACCTTATACTGAGTATCAAGGCCAATAAACAGGGAAACAACCACTCCCATGATGGCATGTACCACCAGAACTGAGCGGTTGATATAAGGAATGAGAACGAGATAAGCGTCCAGTAATTTAAGTAGAGAGTCATATTTCCCTATGCCAAGAAAATTCATCAAACGCTTTATGCCTGACCATGAAGTAATAAAGCGTCAGAAAGCACTCAAAGTTTTTGGCAACGTGCTATACAACCCCAATCTATGGTGTCTCAACCGCCGTTCCGCGTCTGGGGCATTTGCTGTTGGCCTGTTCATGGCTTTCGTCCCGTTACCCAGCCAAATGATCATGTCTGCTGGCTTAGCCATTCTTTGCGGCGTTAATCTCCCTCTGTCGGTAGCTTTAGTTTGGGTAAGTAATCCTATCACTATGCCAGTGCTGTTCTATTTTGCGTATAAAGTAGGGGCTTGGGTTATGCACATTCCTCCTCAACCCTTTCATTTTGAGTTGTCATGGGAATTTATTCTTCATCAAATGAGCACTATAGGCCCTCCCTTTCTACTTGGCTGCATGATTTGCGGCCTGGTATCTGCCATTGCCGGCTATTTTGGAATCAAAGCTTTATGGAGATATTCGGTTGTCCGCAGTTGGCAACAACGAAAAATTAGATTAGGCGGATTACTTAAAAAGTAAATGTTGCGTGAATAAGATTTCGGGAAGACTGACTAGGCTGTGTAACTGTCATGTCGACTCATAGTGAAAAAGGACCGAAACGGTCCTTTTTTATTGAATATTTAAACACTTTTATTTCGCGCTGAGTACAGTGGCAGGATTGAGTTTACTCGCTCGCGATGCAGGATACCAAGTAGCTAATAAGCTTAATATGATCGCCGTTCCCGAGACCAATGCAACATCGGAAAGATTAATCTGCGAAGGAAGGAAATCAACAAAGTAAATATCCCCTGATAAAAACTGATGACCAATTAAACTCTCTAGTCCTTTGATGAGCTGAGTAAGGTTTGCAGCAATCAAAACCCCTACAACACTACCCACAACACTGCCCAATACACCTGAAAAAACGCCTTGCCAGACAAAAATCCGTCGAATAAGTCGATCGGTTCCCCCCATCGTCCTCAGTATGGCAATTTCCGATGCACGATCTTTCACTGCCATCATCAACGTCGATACAATATTGAAGCTAGCAACACCAATCACCAGCACCATCACCAAATACATAATTGTTCTGACGAGCTGTATATCTCGATACAAGAAACCATAATTTTGCTGCCAACTGCGTAAATAGACATACACATTGAGTGTATTGCCAGCTTCTCGCACAATTTGTGTCGCATTCAAAACATCAGAGACTCTCAACGATACACCTGTCACAGCTTCGCCTAACTTTGCGTATTGCTGAGCATCTTTCAGAGGAACCAAAGCAAGGTTATGGTCAATCTGTCCATTGAGCTTCAACAGGCCAGCAACTCTAACACGAACACGTTTAGGTGCCTGAACCTTCGTCGTCGACCCCGCCGTTGGGATCATCAGGGTGATATAATCCCCTTTAGACACGCCTAATACCTCTGCAACCCCTTGACCTAAGATGGCCTGCTGTTTACCAGCTTTGAACTGCTTCCACACATCTGCATCAATGTATTGGCTCATATTGGAGACCGTTGACTCTTGCTTGGGCTCAATACCCCGGATTTCCAACGCTTTAAGCTGCGAACCTTTCTCCGCTAACGCTGTCATCTTTACATATGGGGCTGCCGCTTCCACTTGTGGGTGCTTTTCAGCTTGCTCAACGACAGACTGCCAATCCTCCAGTGGTCCACGAACGCCTTCAAACTCACCATGAGCAACCACTGACAGAACACGATCTTTGAGTTCACGTTCGAATCCATTCATTGCCGACAGGCCAATGATGATCACCGCCACTCCGACTGCAATACCAATCGTGGAAGACAGTGCGATGAACGACACCATTTTATTGCGCTGCTTAGCACGGCTAAAACGGCCACCAATAAATAGGGAGAGTGAAGAGAACAAATTACGCCTCCTCAACGTTTAACAACAAACCATCTTGCATATGCAGTTGGCGATCCATTTTGCTCGCCAATTCTCCATCGTGCGTAACCACTAAAAACGCGGTTCCATACTGTTCATTGAGCTCGCGCATCAAGTCGTAGATGGCCAATGCAGTCTTATGGTCTAAGTTGCCGGTTGGCTCATCGGCTAGCACTAAGTCTGGGTTGTTAACCAATGCGCGGGCAATAGCCACACGTTGACGTTCACCACCAGACAGCTCAGATGGACGATGATCAATACGATGACTCAAGCCAACTTTGTCCAGAAGCGCTTTTGCTGCTTCTTTCGCCTTGCCGACTTTAATTCCACCAATAAGTAGCGGCATGGCAACGTTCTCTAAGGCACTGAAGTCTGCCAAAAGGTGATGAAACTGATAAACAAAACCCAGATGTTGGTTGCGAAGCTTAGCTTGTTTATTCGAACTCAGATCAGAGAGATGTTGGCCAAGGAAAGTTACTTCACCCTGCGTGGTATCATCTAACGCTCCTAAAATATGGAGCAAAGTGCTCTTTCCTGATCCTGAAGAACCAATAATCGATACCAACTCTCCTTTTTTCAGTTCGAAACTCACCCCTTTAAGTACTTGAGTATCAAGAGAACCCTCGCGGTATGTTTTACATATATTATGACATTGAAGCAGGTTACTCATATCTCAAAGCCTCAGCTGGTTTTACGGAAGATGCACGATAAGCAGGGAAAAGTGTGGCTAGTAGGCTGAGTAAGATAGCCAGAGCAACCACGATACTGATTTGGGCAGGGTTTATCACAATCGGTAGTTCACCGCCAACAGCAAACAAAGCAATGCCCGCACTTTCGAGTAGTGCGTTGATATTGCTCGCCAGTAGCACGCCTAAAACACCACCAAATAGGGCGCCTATCACACCACTACTAGCCCCTTGAACCATGAATATCGCCAGAACTTGTCTATCTTTCATTCCCTGAGTTTTTAAAATCGCCACTTCAGACTGTTTTTCCATCACGACCATAATCAAAGCGGAAATAATGTTGAAGGCGGCAACGCCAATAATTAACCCTAACATCAAGCCCATCATATTTTTTTTCCATTCGAACAGCTTGAAATAATTCGCCTCGTTGATCTCTCCAGTCTTGCCATTGCCAACCTTCAGGTAATGGCTGCTTACTCAGCTCCGCCACCACAAACGGATCATCGAAAAACAAACGCCAACCAGTAATGGTGTCCTGCTTGAAACGCAGTAAACGCGCTGCGTCGTCAATATGAGTCAACATAAGTTGACCATCAACATCGGAGCCTGTGTTGTAAATTCCAGCTACCGTAAAAATCCGCTGACTCGGAATTCGACCAAGTGGCGTAAATTGACTTGCATTAGTGACCATTAAACGTACCTTATCGCCGAGCGAGACATCCATTGCTCTCGCCAAAGTATGGCCAATGAACACCTGATACTTACCAGACTGTAAGGAAGATAATCGACCTGCAATCAAATGCGACTGGATCGGGTCTTTGTCACTAGGCGTGATACCGATTAGCAAACCAGCAGACAGATTGTCTGAGCTTTGAATCACAGCTTCACTTTGAACGATGGGCTGTGGGGACGCGGCAGTCGATAGTGCCACAGCGAAATCAGGCGCTTGATCGGTATAAAGTGTTTTACCATCCGCCTCTGACACAATGGCCTGTGGTAAAACACCGAGAATTCGACCTTTTAGCTGTGCTTCAAAGCCGTTCATGACAGATAGCACAGTAACCAAAGACATCACACCAATCGTGATACCTGCGGTAGACATATAAGAGACAAAACGGCTGAACCTATCGCCGGAACGACCGCGTAGGTAGCGCAAACCGATAAAAGTGGAAATCGGATGGTACATATATAAAACCAATAACGTTTGATAGGCGATACTGTAACGATTTATAGCGGTGGGTTGTAGTCCCTAATTGCTAATTAGACGTCAAAATGTGTGTTAAACAATGACATACCTTGATTAGTTGCTTCTTATGGCGATAATCAAAGGATAATTTAAAGGAATTTTCGCATGTCTGATCAAGAATACTTCACTGTTCACCACAAAATGACCGTCAACGTAGAGCCACTGGCTCAAGATGAAGCATTGCCAAGTTTTGAACAGTTTGAAGGAGAAATTCCAGCCCCCTTTTTAGTCGCCAGTGAGTTTAGCCACCTCGATCTTCTCAATGACAACGCTAGGACTGAGTTAAAGAATAATGACTTCAGGCATGTTATTGAGTTACTGGACACTCAAAATGCAAAACTCAATTTACTACTGACTTTTATGCTGTCGCAGCAAGATGACGAGCAATACCGACATCAAACCCTCTCTTTTGGCGCGAGTAAATTTAGCTACGCTGCTGAAGGAAAACTTCCATTGAATGCAAAAGCCCGTGTAAAAATGTTTATGGATCATCCGCCTGCCGCTATCTACTGCTACGGTCACGTTGAAAGCTGTGAGCAGAAAGACGATCGATACATTATTACCTTAAAGTACGACCTATTGCGCGATCAGGACGAGGATCTTCTGATTAAAGCCGCTCTCTATCAGCAACAAAAATTACTTCGTCAGCGTTCATTGCAACGCGACAAACAATAACTTCATTATGCCTATTACATCGCTTTTAAATCTGGCTAACCCAACCGGTTCCGGAGACAAAAAACAGGTCGGTAACCTGCAAGGAGCCAGTTTGGCACTTGCTATTGCTGAACTTGCTAATCAACATACCAGCCACACACTCGTCGCTGTCGCTGACCCTCAAACAGCGCTAAAGCTGCTTCAAGAAGTCGAGCAATTTACGGATCAAGACGTATCGCTGTTTCCCGACTGGGAAACGTTACCCTACGACAATTTTTCTCCGCATCAGGAAATCATTTCTGACCGTATTGCTCGCTTGTATCAGCTACCGACCCAATCCAGTGGTATTACCATCATTCCAGTGAATACCCTGTTGCAAAGACAGTCTCCAAGAGAATTCTTACTGCAACACACATTAATGGTCAAAGTGGGCGACCAGTATTCACTCGAAAAGTTGCGTATTCAATTAGAAAAATCCGGCTATCGACACGTCGATCAAGTGTTTGGCCCGGGCGAATACGCCAGCCGCGGTTCGATTCTTGATCTCTTTCCAATGGGGGCAAATGACCCATTCCGAATCGACTTTTTTGATGACGAGATCGATACGATTCGTACTTTTGATCCAGAAAACCAACGCTCTATTGAAGACGTTGAAGATATTCGCCTACTACCCGCCCATGAATTTCCAACCACAGACAGCGCTATTGAAGATTTTCGTATCCGCTGGCGTCAGCGGTTTGAAACGAGACGAGAACCCGAATCAATCTACATGCAGGTTTCTAAAGGTACGTGGCCTGCGGGCATCGAGTACTGGCAACCGTTATTTTTCGATTGCACCGAAACCTTGTTCGACTACATTGCCGATAACAGCCAATTAATCACAATTGGTGACTTAGAAGGCGCCATTGATCATTTTCTCACCGATGTCGACTACCGTTACGGCCAACGCAAAGTGGATCCACTAAGGCCTCTATTGCCGCCAGAAGAATTATGGTTGAAAAAAGACGAGCTATTCCGTCATTTTAAATCACTCCCTCAGGTGCAACTTTCTGCTGATTCGGTGACAGAAAAACTAGGGCGTACTAACCCAGCCGTTCAACCGCTACCAGAGTTGGCTGTTCAGCACCAAAGCAAGGAACCCATGTCGGCGCTTCGCCAGTTTAGCGAAAGCTTTAATGGCAAAGTCGTTTTCTCAGTCGAATCTGAAGGCCGCCGTGAGGCCTTACTTGAGCTTCTTCAAAGTATTAAGCTTCGCCCAATTGAACACATAAGTTTCTCTGCTGCGACACAAAGCAGCGATAAATTTACCTTAGTACTTGGTGCTTCCGAGCACGGATTCCTTTTTGGTGACAATCAGGTCGCTTTGATCTGCGAAAGCGACTTACTCGGTGACCGAGTTATTCAGCGTCGTCGTAAAGATCGTAAAGTCACTAATAGCGATGCCGTGATACGCAACCTTGCTGAGCTTAAACCCGGCCAGCCTGTCGTTCACATCGACCACGGTATTGGCCGCTATATTGGCCTACAAACGTTGGAAGCCGGTGGGATGACTACCGAATACGTCACGCTGGAATACCAGAATGACGCCAAGCTCTACGTGCCTGTCGCGGCATTGAACCTCATCAGCCGTTACTCAGGTGGTGCAGAAGAATCCGCCCCATTGCACAAACTTGGTGGAGAAGCTTGGGCAAAAGCACGTCGCAAAGCGGCAGAAAAAGTACGAGATGTCGCCGCAGAGCTGCTTGATGTTTACGCTAAACGAGAACTTAAGCCGGGTTATAAATTCGTCCTTGATCGCGATCAGTACGCAACATTCAAAGCGGGCTTCCCGTTTGAAGAGACAGATGACCAGTCAATGGCGATCAACGCCGTCATGTCTGACATGTGTCAGGCTAAAGCGATGGATCGTTTGGTGTGTGGTGATGTAGGCTTTGGTAAAACAGAAGTCGCGATGCGTGCGGCGTTTCTTGCCACAGACAATGGCAAGCAAGTCGCTGTACTGGTGCCGACGACTTTGCTCGCTCAGCAACATTTCGAAAACTTCAGAGACCGTTTTGCTAATCTACCCATTCGCGTTGAAGTACTCTCACGCTTCAAAACAGCCAAGGAACAAAAGCAAGTATTACAAGATATTGAAGATGGCAAAGTCGACCTAGTCGTCGGTACACACAAACTCTTGTCTAATGACATCAAGTTCAAAGACCTTGGCCTGCTAATTGTCGATGAAGAACACCGGTTTGGGGTCCGGCAAAAAGAGAAAATGAAGGCAATGCGCACTGATGTCGATATTTTAACGCTCACCGCAACGCCAATCCCACGAACGCTAAATATGGCGATGAGTGGTATGCGCGACTTATCGATCATCGCCACTCCACCAGCAAGACGTCTCGCAATCAAGACCTTTGTCAGGCAGAGTGATGATGCAGTCGTGCGAGAGGCTGTATTACGTGAAATTATGCGCGGTGGTCAGGTTTACTTCTTGCACAATCAAGTTGAGACCATAGAGAAAGTTGCTGCCGATCTGGAGAAGCTCATTCCAGAGGCTCGTGTGACCGTAGCCCACGGCCAAATGCGCGAGAGAGAACTCGAACGTATCATGAATGATTTTTACCACCAGCGCTTTAACTTACTGGTGTGTACCACTATCATCGAAACAGGTATCGATGTGCCAACCGCTAATACCATCATTATGGACAGAGCGGATAACCTCGGTCTTGCTCAGTTGCACCAGTTACGCGGTCGCGTAGGACGTTCTCATCATCAGGCATACGCTTACCTGCTAACACCTCATCCAAAAGCCATCACGAAAGATGCTATTAAGCGCCTTGATGCCATTGCTTCATTGGAAGATTTAGGTGCAGGCTTTACTCTTGCGACTCACGACCTTGAAATTCGCGGGGCGGGAGAGCTTCTCGGTGACGAGCAAAGCGGGCAAATTCAGTCAGTTGGGTTTACTTTGTACATGGAAATGCTTGAGCAAGCCGTCGAGGCACTGAAGGAAGGCAAAGAGCCTTCTCTAGACGAACTACTCAGAGAGCAAACAGAAGTCGAGATGCGCTTACCCGCTCTACTGCCTGATGATTACATTCCGGACATCAACACTCGCCTATCCATGTACAAACAAATCGCCAGCGTATCAGACAAGACCGAGCTGGACGAGCTCAAAATCGAACTGATCGATCGCTTTGGGCTTTTACCAGATGCAACCAAAAACCTTCTATCTGTATCAGAAATAAAGCTTGAAGCGGGCGCCATTAAAGTGAAGAAAATCGAAGCGCATGACAAAGGTGGATTCATTGAGTTCTATCCTGACGCTGACATAAATCCGACCTATTTGGTTAAACTATTGCAATCTCAACCACAAAAATTCGCAATGGAAGGCCCAACTAAGTTCAAGTTTACGGTACCATTGGTTGACAGGCGTAAGAGAATTCAATTTGTTGGTGACATGTTGGGAGAGTTCCAACAAAACCTATTACCACAAGCCTGATCAACTCAGGCTTAACTAATTTTCCAAGGTGTAACCACCTTACGATGGAGTTGTAATGAAAAAGTTGATCCCACTGCTACTTCTGGTTGTCGCTATGCCATCTTGGGCAAAACGCCAGTTTGATATAGAAGTGATCATTTTTAAGCGTGCGGTTAATCCAGAACAGACTGCTGAATCTTGGCCAAACGCAGTCCCTGAGATTTCAATGAAGAGAGTCGGAAACTTGAATGATACTGGCTACCGCGCTCAAAAAGGAGTCTCGCTGCTGCCAGCGTCTTCATACAAGCTTAACCCTCAGGTTCAAAAATTGAAAAATCATGCGGGGTTCAAAGTTCTACTGCACACCGCATGGCGCCAAGGAGACGGTAATCGCTATGTCGCCCCGACATTCCATATTCAAGCGGGTCGAGACTTCTCAGGCCAATTCATGCCTGACGGTTCTCAAAGAGCATCAGAGACTAGTGCAGAAGTCATTAACGGAGTGACTGAAGAAAACATTGCATCGCCACTTTATGAATTGGATGGCAAATTGCAGGTTTACGTCGAGCACTACCTGTATGCAGACGTTAAGTTGGATTTGAAAGCACCAAGTGTAAGGGATATAACATTCGAAGCAAAACCCCTTGAGTTTACTCCAACTAACGACGTGACTGCCGAAAACACGGTTCAAGTCGGCTTAATGGAAGATGTGACGCCGATGGTACATACCGAAGAGTTTCTAAAGAGTTACCGCATGGACCAAAAACGCCGTATGCGTAGCACAGAAACCCACTTCTTAGATCACCCTTTGCTTGGGATGATCATTCAGGTGCGCCGTGTCGCGCAATAATCTGAAATAAGTCACAATCAACAGCCCTTTAAGGGCTGTTTTTTGATAAAGGAGCGTTATGGGTCCGGATTACCACATCATTACACCTAGATTAGTTTTAAAACTGATACCTCAAGAAGATGCAAAAACACTGGCTCAATGTGTCCTTCAATCTCCCGGCCTTCACCGCTGGATAGATTGGTGCCATGACAAGTTCACGATTCAAGAGGCAGAACGTTTTATTCTCGCCACTCGCTTGAACTGGGTCAAATCGGAAGCTTACGGTTTCGGTCTTTATCGTCGTAGTGACCATGCGCTAATTGGTATGGTGGCAATCAACGAGTTCTACCACACCTTTAATATGGCCAGTTTGGGTTATTGGCTGCATGACTCATATCACAAACAAGGCTATGCGAAAGAAGCGTTGGATGCCTTGATAGAATTTTGCTTCGCTCAGCTTAAGATCACGCGGATTGAAATCGTTTGTGACCCCGACAATATTCCAAGTCAGCAACTGGCAGAATCCTGTGGGGCACAATTTGAAGTAAGTGCTGAAAACCGCTATTTGTTCAATGGGCAACCCAAGCAAGGGCTAGTCTATTCCATAATTCCGACCAACAACTCATAATTGTAATAGCCATCAAGAACCTTTGGCCAAGGTTGCAAAGTATTATTATGCAATCTTCATCAACTGACTAAATTAGAACATGCAAAAAAAAGAGCACTCCACAGTGCTCTTTTCATTGTTAACGCTTTTTGATTAGTGCAGTTTAAGGTTTGGACGAAGCACTCTATTTATCCGCCCCATCAAAATAATCAAGGCGGTTTTGAACACGCCATGCAACGCCATTTGATGTAAACGATACAAGGATATATAAACCACTCGGGCAATGCGTCCTTCCACCATCATAGAGCCTTTAGTTAAGTTACCCATCAGGCTACCTACTGTTGAAAACTGGCTCAGGGAAACCAAGGAGCCTTTATCCTTGTAGATATAGGCTTTCATTTCACGACCGTTCAATTTAGCAACGATATTGGAAAAAGCGCAGCTTGCCATTTGGTGAGCAGCCTGAGCACGTGGAGGCACAAATGAGCCATCAGCTTGTGTACACTGAGCTAAGTCACCGATGACAAAAATATCGTCATCCAATGTCGTTTGTAACGTATCTTTCACCACAAGCTGGTTAATACGATTGGTTTCTAGGCCACCTATATCTTTAACGAAGTCAGGCGCTTTGATACCTGCAGCCCAAACCATAATTTGAGCTGGGATCTTTTCACCCTCTTTAGTAATAAGGCCATCTTTACCAGCTTCAGTGATCATAGTGGTGGTACGCACATTCACCCCTAACTTCGTCAGCTCATGATGCGCGGCACTGGAGATTCTTGGAGGCAGAGCGGGAAGAATTCGCTCACCAGCTTCAATTAAGTTGACGTTAAGCTTGCTAGAGTCAAGGTCACCAAAACCATAAGTGCGAAGCTCTTTGACTGCATGATGAAGCTCTGCGGAAAGTTCAACGCCAGTCGCACCAGCACCGACGATAGCAATATCCACCGTACCATGACCATGTTTGGCATGCAGCTTGAGAAACTCATTGTTCATCTCAGTTCTAAATTTATAAGCTTGCTCTGTACTATCGAGGAAAATACAGTGCTCCCTGACGCCAGGGGTATTGAAGTCATTGGAAGTAGAGCCCAACGCCATAACAAGGATGTCGTATTCAAGCTCACGGCTTGGCATCAAAAGCTCATCATGTTCATCTCTGAGTTCGCCTAGCCTGATTACTTTACGTTCTCTGTCGATGTCTTCAAGACTCCCCATTTGGAAATCAAAATGATGGTTTTTTGCATGAGCACGATAGCTAAGGGCGTCGACGCCCTCATCCAATGACCCTGTCGCTACCTCATGCAATAGAGGTTTCCACAAGTGACTGGCCTTGCGATCGACCAGTGTCACTTTCGCTCTCTTTTTCTACCCAGTGTACGACCAAGTTTGGTCACAAGCTCAAGTCCGCCTGCACCACCGCCTATTACGATAATTCGAGTCACAGCAACTTTCCTCTAAAGATAAAAACTAGGTTTCGAGTCGAAGAGTTCGCCCCGATGAAATTGTGTAATATTGGCCAATCTGCTGAACCAGGTTCAGTCTTAGGATTAAATGGGCCAGTAGAGGTTTATTCGTAAAATACAGCGCGAAAATTGGAATAATAGTCTGATGACTCCAAGCTATCGAGCTCTAGCTTAAAATGGGCGAACTTTAAGATTCGCTCTCAATTTTTTTGATATTTATCAAAAAATTTATAGTGGATTCATTATATCGGCCGGAATGTGCCGCGCAACCATATATTGCGCTAATGACACTTAATTTTTCCTTAATTTCTATTTGCGTCAATAACGAAAAAGCGACGTGCTCTATTGACGTCGCTTTTCAAGAAACCGAGTTAGAAATGAAGTTTAGCTATCTGCTTTAAACGCCTTAATGGTCTGCAGATGTTGAGAGATTTTCTTAAACTTATGAGTCTCCTTTTCATCCCAGATAATTTGGTAATGTTTCTCAAGTGCCTGAGCCGTTTGACGGTTGTCATGCACCTCATCATCTTTAGATAGGATCACCAAACATCGGTCTTTGTTTTTGCTACGAAATTCTTCGACACATTTTGTGGCTATGTCTTCATACTCTTCAGGACGATCTATCCGTCCTTGCATGTTATTTTCCGGATGCAAGTTAGGGTTAAAAATCACCTGCTTAATACCACACAAAAAACCAATGCGCTCCGACCAATATCCCCCCAGACCGACACCACAAACAATGGCTTCACGGTCGCCAGATTGCTCTATCGCTTTGTGGACCTCTTTGAGTAGGTGCTGCATATCATGCTTGGGGTGTAAAGTACTGTAGCTGATAAAACGGACATCATCGTCGATAAACTGCAGTTGAAGCACTTTTTCGTGGTTCCCCGGACTCGTTGAGTCGAAACCATGTAAGTAAATAATCATTCTATCACCCTCAATTCTTGTCAGCTTAATCTACCATGATTTGTAAGGTTTTAAAGTCAGCGACTAGAATTCACTGTTTACGTCGTTCAAACAGTGATCTCAACTGCAAAATGTGTCACGCAAAGCTTGTGCTTGAGTAAGATAATGCTCATCTCCCCAAAGCTGAAAGGCCAACAAATACCAAAGCATTGCCATCATAGTTGCTCTAGGTTGCCAAGCAATGACGCCTTCAACCCAGTCATCCACACCTTCAATCTCTCTCAGTTGGCAGTAGCGGTAAACCGACTCCAAGGGCTTTTCATCGACCACTCCTATACTCAGCGTCAGATCTAGCCTAGGATCAGCAATCGCAGCATACTCCCAATCTATGACTCGATTTCCGTCAGCGTGTTTGACCATGTTATAACCCGCCAAATCAAAGTGACACAACGTATTACCGACATCCGCCAAACTTGGAACGCCACGCCATTGTTGATAAATGTCAAGATAGTCATCAGACCTTAACTCTTCACGAAGTAGCATCCAGTAGTGGTCAACACGTGCTGTAAAGTTAAATGGAGCGACAGGCACTCTTGTCGTATCTAAATGGTGGATTTTGATCATCATTTTTAACAACGAGTCAAAGGACAACTCATTACTCAACGACTCTCCTTCAATCCATTCAACCAACAACCCTTGTTCGTTGATATGGAATGCTTTCGGCGCAAGATGGGAATCTTCTATCGCTGTCAGAATTTGATATTCCTGAAAACGGGAAATGGAAAAAGCTTTGGTTATCGAGGTATTGGGGCGCCAGACAAAACAATCGCCGCTTTGGGTGACAACCTTCCAGCAGCGATTAGTCAGGCCTCCAGTCAGCGTTTGAGCGTAATCCGGAGAGAGAGAGAAGAAGTGATCTAATGACTTTAACGAACCGTCTAGCTGACATGCCTCATGCCACGACATCCTTGCCATAAATCACTCCTCTAAAGATTAAAGACCTAAGAAGCTCTTAGACTCTTGTTTGCGGATTTCAGTTTCATCTGCCCACTCAATCAGGCCTGTTTCTAAATCCATAAGACGCATTGTCATTTTGTAGTATACATCCTTATCACTGCCGCCTGCTTTAGCGATACTTGCTAGGTTGCCATAAAGCATGTACTGAGCACCAACCATCTTACCAAACTGAATCGCTGTGCTCTGGTTCACTAGTTCGTCATTGTTTTGGAAGTTAAGTTGATCACGAACAGACTCTACACGGTCCATATCAACGAAGCGGAACTTGCCTGAATTGAGCATTTTAGTGCTAATAGTATCGGTAATGGATTCAGTATCAATGTGCTCGCTTGTCTTGTTCTTGATTCGTTCAACAAAAACAATTGGACGAGAGTCACGAGTGATCGCTGATACCGAGCCAGACATCATCATGCTGTCGACCATTTCACCGGCAATTTTTTGCAGATCTGTTGAGCCAAAATCAATCGTTGTAGTCTCAACCGCCTGTGCATCACCGTAGCTGACTTTATTAGAACAACCGCCTAGGATGACAGCCAAGCCAAGTAATGCGATAACACTTTTTTTCATTCTTGGTTCCTCAAATCTTTATAGAATCTTGTGTTATGAATGTATGACTAAAGTTAGTGGACTTTAGTTCGATTTAGTTATCATTTTCGCGAATCTGAACGCGGAACTGCGTGCCATTCGGATTCACTGAAACTTCAGAAAGAGCGATCGTTTCCATACCTCGAATGATCGCCTGACGCCATGGGCCCAGCTTGTTGTTCACTTCAAGACCGTTGTCATCGTACCAGTAAAAGCGGTACTGAATATGCTGATCGCCTTTGTACTGACTCGCTAGTCGAACAATGCCTCGAGCACGGCCATCTACTTGAGCGGTTGAAATGTCTTCAATTTGTAAGCGTCCTGATAGAACGTTGTCACCAAACAAGACGGTTTGCGACTGACCGTCAATACGTAACCCAGCGGTATTACTAGAACAACCAACCATCACCAAAGCAGCTATCGCTGCCATAAGCCATTTTTTCATCGAATTTTTCCTAACTGTTTATGCCAAATTGTAGCACTGCCTCCCTGACGAGAGACCCAAACTAAAGCTGTTCGCCCTTCTTCTACATCAAATTTGTAGTCTTGACCAGCAACACGAATTACCTGAGTACCAGGCTGAACAACAGCACTACTGCTGCGGATCTCTCTGGGTAACGTTATCCAGCTGCGAGTATCCGGCTGCTCTGTCAATGTATTCCAGATATTGAGCAAAGCATTACCTAGCTCATCATCTTTTGCAGCACTTTTACGGATCTCGTCCTTAGCCCAGACTCGTAAAGCCTGACGAATGATGATTGCTGGCATACGTTCAGATAAATCTCTCTCAGCCATCAAGTTCACATCCGTCAGCAAGTTACTCTGCAAGTTCTCATTATTGAGTTGCATGGGAACAAACGACTGACTCACCTGCTGTGGGTAATAAGGAAGCGCAATCGAGTACAACGCGCCATTTCCTCCGCTATCGTATAGAGGTAGAGACTGCTTCCAGCCTTGCATAGCCTCAACCACACCCTGCTCTTCTATAACGATCACTCTTGCTTCGTCGGTACCCAAATAGCTTGCTTTACCATAGCGTTTTTCTAGCTGAACAAGATCTTCGCGCATACCGAGACGCTTTGCGACTCGCTTTGTACCTTCAATCACTTGTGTATTGTCTGGCATCACTGCTAGTGCACGTCGATAATCCACATAGGAATCATTCAACGAATTGTCGGCTTCATAAAGCAAAGCCGATAAATACAACAGGTAACCATTTTGTATCGCTTGAAGTGTTTTGCCAGCATCTGGATAGCTCGACAAAACACTACCGAGGTTCGGTGTTAGCCCCTGACTTTGCATATCCTTCTGAGCAGACTCTAACTCTTTTTCTCGCGCTTTACGCGCTTGCTCTTGTACCTGATTGGCACGACGCATTTCTATCAATGCACCTTCAAGACTATTCTCCCTGAGGTAGTTCAATCCCAGATACAGATGCAAAAAACCTAGCTCGTAATCAGCGGGTTCGTAGATGTCCAAGTTGTCGTTAACCGCCAAGGCAGCTACGCTTGTTGCCGTTTCAGTCAGCGATATTGTCGCTTTGTCCTGCTGAACACGAACCGCTTTGTCACCCGCTTCAAACGCTGACTTACTGTCAGCGTATTGCTGGTTAAGTAAATAGACTCGACCTTTCTCGAAATTATCAAGAATATCACCAGCAACGTTTTCAGGTAGGGCTTCCTCTGCCTTTTGATATTCGCCATCTTTCACTGACTGATAAACGTCACTGTTTTGAGCGCTGTAGTGGCTAAACAAATTTCCAGCAGAGAGGTTGGCACATGCAGAAAGAGCAGCAGAGCTGAATATCACGAATGCGAGTCGAACGTGTTTACGCACTTCGTACTCCGAATTAGTTATTAGAATTTCATCATCGTCGCGGTTGGACAACGGTATTGATAAAAAGTTTGCATGAATACCGTCACTCCAATAAACGTATTATCTTTAACCCATTAGTATCGGGCCAAGTGGGCGACCACCAACCAAATGCATGTGAATATGATAAACTTCCTGCCCACCGTGAGAGTTACAGTTCACAATCAAACGATAGCCGTCTTCGTCGATACCTTCTTCTTTCGCGAGCTTACGCGCAACGATGAACATACGGCCCATGGTTGCCTCATCCTCCTCTTCAATATCATTGGTTGTTGGAATGAATTTGTTAGGAATGATCAGAATGTGCGTTGGCGCACGAGGGTTTATGTCTCGAAATGCGGTAACAAGATCATCTTGGTACACCACATCGGCAGGAATTTCTTTGCGAATAATTTTACTGAAAATGGTTTCTTCAGCCATGAAGCACTCCATTAAGTGTTGTTATTGTTAATCGTTTCCACGGAGTATGCGCTAAGCTGGCTCAGATCACAATAAAAAACAGTGTTCACTTAACATATACACCGTACTGATAATAGTAGATAGTTAAATTTGTATTACGCGTCATAAAATGCGTGTCTCACCCTCAATACAATAACGCTCTTTTTGTTAATTTTTTAAGACAAGTCAGTATTTAGGGAGAGATCTATGAAAGGCTCAGTGATCAAGCGTATGTACGCTGGGTTTGCCTTGATCATCATAATGTTTGTTATTTCAACCATTATGACAATGCGGGGAATGCAACAAATTCACACCAACTTCGGCAGTGTATCGAATACAGCCCTACCTTTGGTATCACAATCAAACCAGACTAGCGTTTACCTTCTTTCTGCGGATAAGCTTTTTAAAGACTTTTTGACCACGCAGAGCCCAGAGCGTATGGGAGAAATTCGAGGTCAATTTGAAGAGGCCAAAAATCGCTACGCGCAAGCGCTGCAGGACTTAGCCAAAGCAAGTGACGGAAACACCGAGTTACTTGCCAGTATAGAAAAGCTCAAAGATATGGAAGTGCGTTACTTTACCGAAGCTGACGCTGCAATGGACAATTATGGCGACATGTTTGTCGCTCAAGCAGAGGTACAGAAATCATCTCGCCGCTTCCAGCGTCTTCATTCAGAACTCGGTATCGGCATGAAAGAATATGTCGATGATCAAAGTAGTATCTCTGTCAAAGTAATGGCCAAAAGTTATTTTATTAAACTCAGAGATGCTGAAGTCATTACTTCCGATGCACTCGCGAGCAACAATCTAGAGTTAGTCAATAAAGCCGTCGCCAAAAACAAGAAGGCGGTAACCCACCTCAACTATGCCTATCGTGGCCTCACGACACAGATGCCTGAGATCAAAAAGTGTTCGATGAATCCGTTGAACAATTCACGACAGATATCGGAAAAAAAGGGGCGTACTTGACCAACACGCCTCTTATCTGCAGGCCAAGGCCGCTCTTTATGCCAACATTGCCAATCTCACATTGGAAGTAGATAACACCATGGCGCTATTGACGTCTTTTAGTGAAGAAGCACAAAACGGCCTTTACGCTTCTCTCGCTGAAGCGAGTGATGTATATGACCAAGGAGTCATCAACGCCGTCTCACTCGGTGTACTGGTGATTGCTTTAGCGATTGGTATTGGCCATCAAGTTGCTCATAGTGTTCGTTCTCCACTGACACGTATTCTCTCCACTCTAGAGAGTTTGACGCAAGGCGACATGACGCAACGAATTGAGATTCGTTACAACAACGAATTTAGTCGCGTAAGTGGCCATATCAATTCGTTAGCGGACAACCTGCACGACATATTAAAGAAATTAAACGGTGCGTCAGACAATTTGACGAACACGGCCAGTACTAATCAACAAACCTCTTCTCAAGCCCAGTTACAGTTGAGTCAACAGAGAGAGCAAACCGCCAGTGTCGCGACAGCCATGACTGAAATGGCGCACTCGGTTCAAGAAGTCGCACAAAGTGCACAGAGCTCTCAGCAAATGGTCGAGCAAGTTGAGGCGGCATCGGAGTCCGGTCGTCGAATTATGAACGACAACATTACGACCATCAACCAACTCGAAACACGCTTGACGCAATCCGTTGATGCAGTCAAAGACCTACAAACCATGAGCAGCCAGATTGGCTCAATTTTAGATGTGATTCGCAATGTTGCCGAACAAACCAACCTGCTGGCGCTCAACGCCGCCATCGAGGCAGCGCGCGCCGGTGAACAAGGTCGTGGTTTTGCAGTGGTCGCCGATGAAGTCAGGGTTCTCGCTCAACGAACCACTGAATCCACCACAGAAATCGAGAACATGATCAATAACCTGCAAGGCAGCTCCTCATCAGCCAATAAGGTTATTCAAAGCTGTATGGACGATATGGATCAATCCGTGGCTCAAGCCTCGAATGCGAATAGTGCAATGGAAGAGATTCAAGCCTTAATCATAGAGATTAGCCATATGAGTGGACACATATCTCAAGCAGCCGTAGAACAAAACGAAACAACCGCAGAGATTGCTCGCAACATCGATGAAATCAATCAGATTGCTGACTCTAGCTATCAAGCAATGGCTCAGATAGCACAAACCAGTACCGATTTAACCCAACTCGCTAACCAACAAGGTGAACTCGTGCATCGCTTTAAACTCTAGTTTTGTAAAGACAATGCAAATTATTCACTCAGGGCGGTTAATTTCACTAATCGCCCTTGTTTTTTATATGTGCTGTCGTTATATGGTTATTGAGGCTTGCCCACTTATAAATTCTAATTTTCGCAAGCCATGCATGAGGAAGGTATATGGCAGTTCATGTTGGCATCATTGATCAGGACCCAATTCGTTTAGTCACTCCGCTTCTGGATAACCGAACCGTCAGTGATCATATCGTTTTTATAGGCGTGAAAAGCCAGAAAGAGATGTACCATCGGTTACATAGTGTTCTGGCCAAAAGAGACATAACGTCCGAGTTTTTTGAGATTCCCAACGTCGCAAACACATCACGGATCAAGCGTGCAGTGGGGATACTCGCTGATGACCTCAACGTTCGTGGTGAGGATGTCAAACTCAACGCCAGTTGTGGTTTGCGTCACCGCCTGCTCTCTGTTTATGAAGTGTTTCGTACTTTCCACTGGCCTATCTTTGTTGTCGAACCCAATAGCGACCGTCTTTGCTGGCTGTATCCCGATGGCAAAGAAGACACGCAAGTAGAAGATAGGATTACCATTGACGACTATCTTACCGTGTTTGGTGCACGCGGTGAGTTCAATGATCAGCAGCTACCCCCTCAGCTTGATCAAAAACTCTATGAGCTAGGAGAGCGCTGGGCCAGCAATGCTCTTGAGTTAGGCCCCGGCTTGGCAACGCTGAATTACCTCGCCACTACATGCCGTAAAGAGCAAAAGTTGGACGTGGCTTTGTCTGAAAAACAGCAAGGCTATCGCGAGCTCAACATGTTGCTCAGTGATCTGGTTGAGGCCGAAATTGCCCATTACGAAAACGGTATTCTGACTTTTGTCGATGAGGATGCACGACGCTTCTCTAACGGAGAGTGGTTGGAAACTTTGGTTCACAGCACCGTTCGTCAAATTCAAAAGGACATGCCGACCATTCAAGACCACTCACTCAACGTTCAAGTCTATCGCCAGTTAGGCGATCGTGAAGTACGTAATGAACTGGACGTCGCTTCAGTCGCGAATAACAAGCTTCATATCATCGAATGTAAGACGAAAGGTATGCGAGACGATGGCGATGACACTTTGTACAAACTTGAGTCGCTGCGAGATTTACTCGGTGGATTACAAGCTCGTGCAATGTTGGTTAGCTTCAGACCACTGCGCTACAACGATATTACTCGCGCCGAAGATTTAGGCCTCGCTTTGATTGGGCCCGACGAGCTGAAAGATCTCAAAACACACCTCACCAATTGGTTTAAAGAAGCCGGTGGTTATGACGACAGTGGCATCTACTAGAGGCTTTTCTAACAACACAAAAACCCGCCTATTGGCGGGTTTTCTTATTGTATATTGTATGAATTAACCGTCGTCTTCTGTAAAACTGGTTGGCAGGGACGTTTTCATCTCATTCCAGATTTGCGCACTTTCCATGCCGTAGTGGCGAATGACCACTACAATGCGATCTCGATTGCCAGTTTCACAAACTTCAAGTAAATCACGATAAAACTGCAGAGCTAGGTTGCGAGCTTCCGGTTTAGAAAAGTAGTAGCTACCAACACGATCATAAAGCTTCTTAAGTCCATTAAAAATCAAACCGTAGATCTGATTACCTGAATGGAACGCCAAACGTTGAAACAACATATAGTCATAATAATTAAACGTCTTGGCGATCAAGTTAGCTTGGCGCCTAGCCTCATCTTTATCACCATCATCTTTGACATGCTGTTGAATTTTTTCAGCGTATGGAGAGGATTCCATAAAAGCATCCCATGACTCAGCTGCGAGAAGGCTTTCACAAGACTCAATAACGCCACTGATCGTACGCTCTGCATTCTCTTTATTAGCTTTGAATGCATAACGCATAAAGATAGGACTGATGTTAGTACGTGCGGCGAGTAAATCTTCAACAATAGATGTCGCATTGTCCGCATCAAGTGTCATGAGTGTATCGAGGATATGTAACCCCGACGTTTCCATAAACTGGTTAACCTTTGTCGGCTTGCCGTGTTGAATGGTTAACCAACCGTCACGAGCCAAGCGCTGCAACACTTCACGTAGTGTCGTTCTGGTGACTCCGATGAGTTCAGAGAGCTCGCGTTCAGCGGGAAGAATAGAACCTGGAGGGAAGCGCCCTTTCCAAATACTCTCAATGATGTATTTTTCTGCAAAACCTGCAGGGCTCTTTGCCTTAATTACCATTAATTTAGCTATCCAATATTCTTATTTATAGGGTCTCATAGAACTCATCATACCACTAGTTCTCAAGTATCGGAAACAAACCTAGAGTAAACGTGCTGTAAACACCACATAGAGCAACAACTCTAATTTAGACTAAGATATTGAGTTTTTATGTCTTTGAGTCAAAGCTTGTATATTATGAATTTAATAAAAATATAACCTTTGTTAGCCCTTATCTTTATTGACTTAGAAAGCAAAATTTAAGTTCTTATATTTGCAATATACTTACGTCATTTCCATGCAATATAATAACATAATCTATCTTATTCGACCTTTTCGCCCATGAGCTGCCATGAATTGTTTTTTTTCACAACTCTCAATCCGTTTTATCGCCACTCGGATCGCGTTTTTAAACAAAAGTTCAGTGAGCAATTTATCAATATAAACTTTATTATTGACTAAATTAACTTGTGGAGTAGAGTTGCGACCAAAGTACGGAGTGCTTGTCTTTCTCAGGGAGTGACTTGGCAAGACCACATAACATATTTCTCTATGTTGTTTTTCTAAGTCACTGTTGAATCAGGTCTGTTTTACCATTTGATTTTGTTGGTTACCTACCCCACCGCTGGCGGTAACCCAAGCCAAGTGTAGCTCAGATATATAGATGCAAGCACGCGCAGTGTCTATTCATTACAACATTAAAGAGTATTAGTATCATGCCGATGTCACTCGGGAATGCTTTCATTAAGAACTTCTTAGGTAAAGCTCCGGATTGGTATAAAGTTGCCATCCTTTCATTTCTTGTCATCAACCCGATTGTATTTTTTCTTATCGACCCATTTGTAGCGGGCTGGCTATTAGTCGCAGAATTTATCTTCACCCTGGCAATGGCATTAAAATGCTACCCTCTTCAACCTGGTGGTCTGCTAGCCATAGAAGCCATTGCTATTGGAATGACAAGTCCAGAGCAAGTCAAACACGAACTCGTCGCCAATATCGAAGTACTACTTCTCCTTATTTTCATGGTGGCGGGTATTTACTTCATGAAACAGCTGCTGCTGTTTATCTTTACCAAGATACTGCTTGGCATTCGCTCAAAAAGCTTGCTTTCTATGGCATTTTGTTTTGCCGCAGCCTTTCTATCTGCGTTTCTTGATGCACTCACCGTCATTGCAGTAGTCATCAGTGTGGCTGTTGGATTCTATGCGATTTATCACAAAGTCGCCTCAGGCAAAGGCTCTACAGCTTCACACGACCATACTCAGGATGATCACCTTTGTGAGTTAACACGAGATGACTTAGAAAACTACCGTGCATTCCTACGCTCTCTACTGATGCACGCTGGCGTCGGCACCGCATTGGGTGGCGTCATGACCATGGTTGGAGAACCGCAAAACTTAATCATCGCTGATCAGGCGGGCTGGCTGTTCGGAGAGTTTATTATTCGAATGCTCCCGGTTACAGCACCCGTATTTGTTTGTGGCTTAATCACTTGTGTGCTTGTCGAAAAGCTAAAAATATGCGGTTACGGTGCTCGCTTACCTGATAATGTTCGCCAAATCTTAGTCGATTTTGACAATGCAGAACGAAAAACTCGTACGAAACAAGACGTCGCCAAGCTATGGATTCAAGGTGCCATTGCGGTCTGGTTAATTGTCGGCCTAGCGCTTCATCTAGCGGCAGTTGGCTTAATTGGCCTTTCGGTCATCATCCTAGCGACTGCATTTACTGGTGTTATTGAAGAGCATTCAATGGGTAAAGCATTTGAGGAGGCATTGCCATTTACTGCACTGCTCGCGGTGTTTTTTGCCGTCGTTGCCGTCATCATAGATCAGCAACTGTTTAAGCCTGTCATCGACGCCGTCCTTCACGTCGAAGACAAGGGCGCCCAACTGGCCTTGTTTTACATTGCTAATGGCCTACTTTCTATGGTGTCAGATAATGTGTTTGTCGGCACGGTTTACATCAATGAGGTGAAAACAGCACTGATCGAGGGAGTGATCACTCGCGACCAATTCGACCTACTCGCAGTAGCAATCAATACCGGTACTAACCTTCCTTCAGTCGCAACGCCAAATGGCCAAGCAGCCTTCTTATTCCTGTTAACATCAGCGCTTGCACCTCTGATTCGTTTGTCTTACGGCCGCATGGTTATTATGGCTCTCCCTTACACCATCGTCCTTGCGCTTGTTGGTCTGGCTGGAATCATCTTTCTGGTTGAACCTATGACCGCATGGTTCTATGACCTAGGTTGGATTTCACAGCACACAGGCGACGTTATTCAAACGATATCTGGCGGACATTAATCACTAAAATTCAAAAGTTTTCGTTGAAACCGAAACTTTTCCACGATAAAAAGCTCTGATTAGTCAGAGCTTTTTTATAACAGGATATCTCTGTGAACATTCTTTCTACCATTAAGTCTTTTTCCCAATCACGCCTGTCTTGGTTACTGCTATTAGCTTTTGTCATCTTCTTTGAGGTTGCAGCGTTATATTTTCAACATGTCATGCTGCTCGCGCCTTGTGTTATGTGTATCTACGAGCGCGTCGCTATGCTTGGAATCGGTGCCGCTGCCTTAGTCGGTTTGATAGCACCAAACAGCACAGCGTTACGCAGTCTAGGGCTCGCGGCATGGGGAGCAAGTTCATATAAAGGCTTAATGCTAGCTTTGGAGCACGTTGATTACCAATTCAACCCTTCTCCGTTTGCAACCTGTGATTTGTTTGTTACGTTCCCCGATTGGGCACCTCTAAACAAATGGGTGCCATGGATGTTCGAAGCCTTTGGCGACTGCAGCAAAGTTGTGTGGCAGTTTCTGTCACTTTCGATGCCACAGTGGCTGGTGGTCATCTTCGCAGCAAATCTAGCGACATTAGCGGTGATCGTTATTGCGCAATTTGCGAAGAGCAAGTAGCGAGAGGCGAAAGCACACAAAAAAATAAAGGGCTGACATATGATGTCAGCCCTTTTTGATTTGGAATGAGGCAGGAACGCTTCGCTATGGAAAACGGATGCGGGAGCGGACTTTGTTACGGAAAACTAGAGAATGCTAGAAAGGCTAGAAAGGCTAGAAAGGCTGACACAACATCAACCCTTTACGTAAACAAGTGTCATCCTCAAGAGGGAGGGACGACCGAGTTGGGGATCTCCCAAAGTAAGCTAAGAGAGCACAGAGATTCCCTACTCCCTCCTTCGTCGGTCTATGGAATGACGGTCTATCTCTTAGAGGCATTCCATTCTCGATTCAGAACACCCTGCTTTGTCTTATCTCGTAGGGCGGAGCCCGTTCTCGCATCTCGGAGCGAAGCGATCCATAGGGCGCAGCCCGTTCCTAACAGCTTTGCCGTTAGTTCATCTCTCGACCGGGTGCTGGCGCTAAAACTTCCCTATTTCCATTATGTCCAGGCGCACTCACAATCCCTTGAGCCTCTAGCTGTTCAACAATACGAGCTGCACGGTTATAGCCGATTTTAAAGCGCCGCTGCACACCGGATACAGAACCACGGCGTGACTGTACAACGTGTTCCACAACTTGGTCAAACAACGGGTCCATCTCTTCTTCACCTTCTGGCTTTTCGCCTGGTAACAGTGCCTCTGGGCCCTGGTCACCATTGGTAATTTCGTCAATATAGTTGGGCTTACCCCGCGCTTTCCAATTGTTTACCACCGCATGAACATCGTCATCTGAAGCAAAGGCGCCATGAACACGCACCGTGTGGCTCGACCCTGGTGGAAGATAAAGCATATCACCCATACCCAATAATGATTCGGCACCACCTTGATCTAGAATGGTCCTAGAGTCTGTTTTGGTTGATACGGTGAACGCAACACGAGTTGGGATATTAGCTTTGATTAAGCCAGTAATGACGTCAACAGATGGACGTTGGGTAGCGAGAATTAAGTGAATACCCGCAGCACGCGCTTTTTGAGCTAGACGGGCTATGAGCTCTTCGACTTTCTTGCCTACAACCATCATCAGGTCAGCGAATTCATCGACAATAACCACAATGTAAGGCAGTTTCTCCAGCAATGGTGGAGTTTCGTCCATGCTATCACCCGGTTGCCACAATGGGTCGTGAATAGGATGTCCCGCTTCTGCGGCTATCTTAAGCTTGTCGTTAAAGCCTTTGATGTTACGTACGCCAAGTGCAGACATCAGTTTGTAACGACGTTCCATCTCGCCCACACACCAACGCAGCGCATTCGACGCGTCTTTCATGTCAGTAACCACTTCAGAGAGAAGATGTGGAATACCTTCGTATACCGATAGCTCAAGCATTTTCGGGTCAATCATGATGAAACGCACTTCTTCGGGAGTCGCTTTGTACAGCATACTCAAGATCATCACGTTAACACCCACTGACTTACCTGAGCCCGTGGTACCCGCGACAAGCACATGCGGCATCTTCGACAGATCTGCGACAACTGCCTCACCTGCGATATCCTGACCAAGGACGACCGTTGTCGGTGATTTGGCGTCAATAAAGTGCTGACTCCCCACAACATCTGAGAAGTATACGGTCTGTCGGCTCATATTTGGTAACTCAAGCCCCACGTATGGTTTACCCGGTATCACTTCCACAACACGAACCGCCATCGCGGACAATGAGCGGGCTAAGTCCATCGACAAGCCTGAAATACGGCTCACCTTTACCCCTGGTGCTAGATCTAACTCAAATCGAGTAATGACAGGACCAGGGAAAATATCGACCACTTCAGCCTTAATCTTGTAGTCGGCAAGCTTAGCTTCAACCAAGCGGGCTATTTCTTCCAAGGCAGCGCGGTCAATAAAGTTTTCACGCTTTTCAGGGTGATATAAAAGCTCCAATGTTGGCATCGGCTCTTTTGGCATCGGAAGGTTAGTATCTTGCTGGACAAGGAATGGGTTCTGCTGAGCTACTACTTTTGCCTGAGCATCAGCAACAATGTTTTGGAACGCAGCAACATCATCATCTTGATTCACTTCTTCGATTTCAACAAGATCGCTATCGTTGGTTTCCTCATCCGCAACATCAAATGTTGAAATATTGGGTAGCTGATGAGCGTTTTCAGGTTCAACAGCATCTGAAATTCTTTCAAGTGCTACAGGGTCAATGTTTGGTTGAACAAGGGCCTGTTCTTCATCACTCTGTTCGACGCTCCATGGCATGCCTTTCACAGGATCATCGACAACTTCGGCCTCGTCAACAATGACGTTTTCTTCCTCAGGTTCTGGGATGTTTTTTGATTCAATTCGGCGATCTTGGGTGGCAAAATCATTTTCACTTTGAGCCACAGCATCCAGCTCTTCTATCGTTGAGCCCAGTTGCATTAAGCGCTCATCTTGAATTGTTTCGTCAAACGCTTGAGTATGAGGGGTAGCAGTCACTTCCTCTATGGGGGCGGGCTCAGAGATGGGTATTGACGCATTGGGTTCAACCACTGCATTCTCTACCTCGACACTCTCACTGGCAGGCTTGCTTACTTTGGCCTCTTGACGTACTTCAGGCATGTGGATATTGAAACGGCGTGGCTCTTTCTCTGACTCCGAAACAAACAACACCTCATCCTGGTTAGTTTGCTCATTGGCCTGTGGGGAGATTTCTTCAGGCACCATCAACTCAGGTTCAAGGATTTCGTCTTTTTCTCCGCGCGCTCGGTTAACAAGGTTAGTGACAAGATTAATTGCCACTTCCCCAATCCTATCGACAATGTTGAGCCAAGAGATCCCAGTCAACAAGGTGAAGCCTGCGCCCCATAAAAACAGTAATACCAGAGTCGTGCCCAAAATATTAAGAGTGGGCAGCGCTAGACTGGTCAACACATCGCCAATGACACCACCGGACGAGAAATACCAGATATCATCGAAGTTAATGTCTGCTAGGCCGCAACTGGTCAGAATAAGTATCGCTAATCCGAGAAAACGAGTGCCCCAAAGCATCAAATCAATTGACTCGTTTTCTTCTCGATTCCTTAGCATCACCCAAGCCGTAACAGTCATAACAAGGGGTATCGGATATGCAAGAGAACCAAATGTGAAAAACAGTGTATCGGCAACCCAGGCCCCGACGAGCCCTCCTGCATTATGTATATCACCTCCCCAAGCCGTTTGGGACCAAGAAGGATCAGCGGGGTTAAAGGTGACTAATGCAACGGACAATAATATAGAAAACAGCACAACCACAATCAGACTGCACTCTTTAAGACGCTGAGGCCCATCAAGACGAGAGGAGTGAGGCTCTTCTCCAGTTTTGATTATTGTTTCAACTTTATTTTTGTTCTCTTTGAACATAACCGACTTATCAACTGCGTAATACTGATTGCTGGCTAAAGCTCGTATGGCAGAACATCCATCCGGCTAATCAGTAAGGAAAAAAATAGTCCGAGCAGCTATGCCACTCGGACTATTGATTTAACCATATCAGGACTTAAAACCCAATTACCTTAAGTCAGAATATCGAAAGGTATTACGCTATAAAGCAAAGTTTAGCGCGTTTTGATAACTAACTGGTTTGTTTGCTTCACTTCTTCCATAACGACGTACGTACGTGTGTCGTTAACGCCAGGAAGACGCAGAAGCGTATCGCCTAGGAGCTTTCGATATGCACTCATGTCCGACACTCGAGTCTTCAATAGGTAATCAAAGTCACCTGACACTAGGTGACACTCTTGAATATCATCGAGCTTCTGCACTGCTGCATTAAACTGTTCAAACACATCTGGAGCACCACGGTTTAACGTAATTTCTACGAAAACCAGCAGTGAGGCATCAAGGAACTGAGGGTTTAACAAAGCTGTATAACCCGTAATGTACCCTTGACGTTCCAGACGACGAACACGTTCTAAACACGGTGTTGGTGAAAGACCAACTCGTTTAGACAGTTCAACGTTTGAAATACGACCGTCTTTCTGCAGTTCGTTTAGAATGTTGCGATCGATACGGTCTAGATCCTTAGACGGCTTCTTATTGTTGTCTGCCATTTTTTATTCCACCTTATTACTTCCTTGCAAAAAAATATACTACAACTTTTTAATATTCAGTATCAAATTTTATTCAATCGTATCTATACTAGATATTAATTCGATAGAATTACCCTACATACAGTTAATACAACCAATATAGTTTATACAACCAAAATAAAATGAGGAGTCAGGATGATCATTGGCGTACCTAAGGAAATCAAAAACCACGAATACCGTGTTGGCATGATCCCAGCCAGCGTTCGCGAGCTAGTATCTCAAGGTCACCAAGTTTTTGTAGAAACCAAGGCCGGTTCTGGCATTGGTTTTTCAGACGATGATTACATCGCTGTAGGCGCATCCATTCTTCCTACCGCTGCTGACGTTTTCGCGCAAGCAGAAATGATTGTAAAGGTCAAAGAACCCCAAGCTGTTGAGCGAGCTATGCTTCGTGAGGGACAAATATTATTTACTTATTTGCACCTAGCACCAGATTTTCCACAAACTGAAGAGCTAATCAAGAGCAAAGCTGTCTGTATAGCATATGAGACTGTAACAGATAATATGGGTCGCTTGCCACTACTTGCTCCAATGTCTGAAGTAGCAGGTCGTATGTCTATCCAAGCTGGCGCACAAACTTTGGAGAAATCTCACGGTGGCCGTGGCCTTCTGCTCGGCGGTGTACCAGGTGTTGAACCAGCAAAAGTAGTGGTCGTTGGTGGTGGTGTCGTCGGTGCTAACGCCGCTCGTATGGCTGTTGGCCTGCGTGCAGACGTGACAATCTTAGACCGCAACGTCGACACTCTGCGCCGTCTTGACGAAGAATTCCAAGGGCGCGCAAAAGTGGTTTACTCTACAGAAGATGCCATTGAAAAGCATGTACTAGATGCTGATCTCGTCATAGGTGCAGTTCTTATCCCAGGCGCTGCAGCTCCTAAACTCGTCACCAAAGAACACATCGCTAAGATGAAGCCAGGCGCAGCAGTTGTTGACGTTGCAATCGACCAAGGCGGTTGTTTCGAGACTTCACACGCGACCACACACGCAGAACCAACCTATATCGTTGACGACGTAGTTCACTACTGTGTTGCTAACATGCCAGGTGCTGTTGCTCGCACTTCTACATTCGCTCTAAACAATGCAACACTTCCTTACATTGTTAAGCTAGCGAACAAAGGTTACCGTGAAGCTCTACTAGAAGATAATGGTTTCCTAGAAGGCTTGAACGTAATCCATGGCAAAGTGACGTGTAAAGAAGTAGCAGAAAGCTTCGATCTTGATTACGTAAACCCAGCTGACGCGATTGCCATGTTCAACTAAAGTTAAATAATATTAAATAAGAGAAAACGCTCACTTCGGTGGGCGTTTTTTTGTTTGAACTGAAATTAGTTTAGAGTGCATCGAGAATTGTTAGAGATTCCCTACTCACTCCTTCGTCGTTCTATGGAATGACAGAATCAATAAGAGCTCTTTGTACACTAATCATCCTCAAGAACGAGGTACGAGTGAGTTGGGGATCTCTTAACGAAAGTCGCAAGCTTATGGAGATTCCCTACTCCTTCCTTCGTCAGTCTAGGGAATGACGGCATATTGCGGCGTTCTTCTCTAGAACGGCGAAGTCTGTTCCCGATTCTCGAAACGAAGTGTTCTGTAGGGCGTAGCCCGTTCCCTCTCCTAAAACCACCGCTCTAGAGCATGCTTATCCAGTTGACGAAAAGCACGATTCAGGATCTGCGCCAACTCCTTGTAACGAGGTCTGCTTTTCAGCGGTTCTAACGCGCATCCACTCTCAACAATTTTTTGGTGAAGTTCACGGTACCAACCTGCTAACGCTGGAGGCAGCTGGGTGTTCGCACGATTACCGAGCCACCACATACCATGAATCGGCATGCTGATAGCAAACAAGGCAATAATCACCGCCTGAGGCATCGCTGTATAGTTATTGAAGGCCATTTGGGTCAAGACACTAATCGCGGCGATCGCGGGCATTACTTTTACACCGAATTTGGTGGCTTTGATAATGCGTTGCTCTGGAAACAGCAAATTGAGTTCTTTGCGCGTAGGCCAAATTTCCATGTACTTTTGCCCATCACGAAGGTTGTGAACTAAACCGACTTTATTACTCATAGGACTCTCTCACTCCAGTCTCAGGCCTGTAAAACTAAAAATAAGTTGAAAGATTAAAATTTCAGCGTAAAAAATTGATGAAAATTAATATTCTTTCAAATTTTTTTGTTATTATTACCTATTATCGCTATCCTCTGCGGGCCCACAATCTCATTGTTGCTGTTATTTACAATTTAAGCAACTCTCGGGACCTTTCTGCAGCGGATGCATGAGCAGTGATTGGGAATCGCTGCTGTCTTTTTATACGGAATTTGAAGCTTTTTTGACCAAGACTAGTACGCAGCCTGTGAGCTTCGTCTATTCTTGTGATTAATTTTTTATCCTAATTGATTATTACAGGTAGTCACTCATGTCTAAGCTAGTTTTAGTTTTAAACTGCGGTAGTTCTTCTCTTAAATTTGCTGTTGTCGATGCAGAAAGCGGTGATGAGCATCTAACAGGCCTTGCAGAATGTCTGCACCTTCCTGAAGCTCGTATCAAGTGGAAACTTGACGGTAAGCACGAAGCTCAACTAGGCAACGGCGCAGCTCACGAAGAAGCTCTAGCGTTCATGGTAGAAACTATTCTTGCTTCTAAGCCAGAGCTTTCTGAGAACCTAGCAGCAATCGGTCACCGTGTTGTACACGGCGGGGAGAAGTTCACTCAGTCGGCACTTATTACTGACGACGTTCTTAAAGGTATCGAAGACTGTGCAACTCTAGCACCTCTTCACAATCCTGCTCACATCATTGGCATCAAAGCAGCGCAAAAATCTTTCCCAGCACTGAAAAACGTTGCTGTGTTTGACACTGCTTTCCACCAAACAATGCCTGAAGAGTCTTACCTATACGCTCTTCCATACAACCTCTACAAAGAGCACGGTATCCGTCGTTACGGCATGCACGGTACTTCACACCTATTCATCACTCGTGAAGTTGCTAATATCCTTGGTAAGCCAGTTGAAGAAGTTAACATCATCAACTGTCACCTAGGTAACGGTGCATCTGTATGTGCGGTTAAAAACGGTAAATCTGTAGACACTTCAATGGGTCTGACTCCTCTAGAAGGTCTGGTAATGGGTACGCGTTGTGGCGACATTGACCCTGCGATCATCTTCCACCTACACGATACTCTTGGTTACTCAGTTGAGAAAATCAACAACATGCTAACTAAAGAATCTGGCCTTGCTGGTCTGACTGAAGTGACCTCCGACTGCCGTTTCGTTGAAGACAACTACGGTGAGAAAGAAGAAGCAACTCGCGCCATGGATGTATTCTGCCATCGCCTAGCGAAATACGTTGCTGGTTACACGGCGACTCTAGAAGGCCGTCTTGATGCGATCGTATTCACTGGTGGTATCGGCGAAAACTCTGGTCCAATCCGCGAAATGGTTCTTAACCGTCTGGGCGTATTCGGTATCGAAGTTGACGGTGAAGCTAACCTGAAAGCACGTTTCGGCGGCGAAGGTACTATCACTACAGCTGATAGCCGCATCCCAGCGATGGTTATCTCTACTAACGAAGAGCTCGTTATCGCAGAAGACACTGCGCGTCTAGCAGGTCTTTAATTGACTCAACCGGCTGACTTGTAAGTCAGCCGGTGTTCTTACTAAGGGGCGTAACTCCTATTCCATTTCAGGGAATACGAAGTTGGGCTTTTATCTAAAATAGCTAAAGGTACTCTACGAATGTCTCGTACTATTATGCTTATCCCTGCCAGCGCTGGTGTTGGTCTTACTAGTGTAAGCATGGGTGTTCTTCGCGCTATGGAGCGCAAAGGCGTTAAGGTTTCTTTTTACAAACCGATTTGTCAGCCACGTTCAGGTGGCGATCAGCCCGATCTGACTTCAACGATCGTTGGTCATAACAGCGATATGAAGATCGGTGAACCTTTGGCGATGTCTGTCGCTGAAAGCCTTATTGGTAATGACAACATGGATGAGCTGCTGGAAACAGTAGTAGAGCGTTACAATCAGATCAATAAAGACGCAGACGTTACATTGATTGAAGGTCTTGTACCTACTCGTAAGCACCCGTTTGCGAACCAAGTGAACGCAGAAATCGCGGCAACACTTGGCGCAGAGATCGTGCTTGTTGCGACACCAGGTACAGATAACCCTGCACAGCTTAAAGAGCGTATCGAAGTCGCATGTTCGAACTTCGGCGGTACTAAGAACAAGAATATCTCAGGCGTTATCATCAACAAGCTTAACGCTCCAGTTGATGAAGCAGGACGTACTCGCCCAGACCTGTCAGAAATCTTTGATGATGCAGACAGCGCGAAGCAAAACGAAATGAAAGTGATGGAGATCTTTAACACATCTCCAATCCGCGTTCTTGGTTGTGTGCCATGGAGCATCGACCTGATTGCCACTCGTGCAATCGACATGGCGAAGCACCTTAATGCTGACGTCATCAACGAAGGTGATATCAACACTCGTCGTATCAAGAGCATCACGTTCTGTGCACGTTCACTACCAAACATGATTGAGCACTTTAAGCATGGCTCTTTATTGGTAACCTCTGCGGACCGTCCAGACGTCATCGTTGCAGCAGCACTTGCAGCAATGAATGGTGTCGATATTGGTGCGGTACTTCTGACTGGCGGTTACGACATTCCTGAAGAAATCGTTGGTCTGTGTAAGCCAGCGTTCGATACTGGCCTTCCAATCTTCAAAGCACAGGGCAACACTTGGCAGACATCTCTGAACTTACAGAGCTTCAGCCTTGAAGTACCTGAAGATGATAAAGAGCGTATCGAGTTCATCAACGAACACGTTGCTGGCCACATCGATGGCAACTGGATTGAGTCTATGACGGAAGGCACTCAAAAATCACGCCGTCTAAGCCCACCAGCATTCCGTTACCAGCTTACTGAGTTCGCTCGTCGTGCAGGTAAACGTATCGTTCTGCCGGAAGGTGATGAACCTCGCACAGTAAAAGCGGCGGCTATCTGTGCCGAGCGCGGTATTGCAGAATGTGTACTTCTGGGTAACCCAGAAGAGATCAAACGTGTTGCCGCACAGCAAGGTGTTGAACTTGGCGCAGGTGTTCAGATCATTGATTCTGACGCTATCCGCGAAAACTACGTTGCTCGTTTAGTTGAACTACGTGGTGCGAAAGGCATGACTGAAGTTGTTGCTCGTGAGAAGCTACAAGACTCAGTATTCCTAGGCACTATGATGCTTGAGAACAACGAAGTTGACGGTCTGGTCTCTGGTGCTGTCCATACAACAGCAAACACGATTGTCCCGCCATTCCAGATCATCAAGACTGCACCGAACGCGTCTATTGTATCTTCAGTGTTCTTCATGCTTCTGCCTGATCAAGTACTGGTTTACGGCGACTGTGCAATCAACCCAGATCCAACGGCTGAACAGCTTGCTGAAATCGCTATCCAATCAGCGGATTCTGCAGCCGCATTTGGTATCGACCCACGTGTTGCAATGATCTCATACTCTACCGGTGAATCTGGTAAGGGTGCAGACGTTGATAAGGTACGTGAAGCGACGAAACTTGCTCAAGAGAAGCGTCCTGATCTTGTCATCGATGGTCCTCTTCAGTACGACGCGGCTATCATGGAAAACGTGGCAGCCTCTAAAGCACCAAACTCTCCAGTTGCAGGTAAAGCAACCGTATTTGTATTCCCAGACCTAAACACGGGCAACACAACATACAAAGCGGTACAACGTTCAGCAGACCTAGTCTCTATCGGTCCAATGCTGCAAGGTATGCGCAAGCCTGTAAACGACTTGTCTCGCGGTGCACTAGTCGACGATATTGTTTACACAATCGCACTAACCGCCATTCAGGCAGACCAAGAGCAAAACTAAACGTTATTGGTTTATGTTAATGAAAAAGCAGCAGTATTTTACTGCTGCTTTTTTTTATTGCTACACTTATCCCAAACGTCATGCTTGGGTTTCAAATGTCAGTAAAGCTATTTTCATCACAAGCCTCACTCGAACAAAATGTTCTGAAGATCACCAGCTTTTTTCTGGCGTTCACCGGCACAGGCTTTACGATTGTTAACTTTTTTTTTCTGGGACTTACCAAAGTTCGGTGTTATCGACTCTATCTATACTGCTATTTGCATCTATGTGTATTTGAGAATAGAGTTCGGCCATTACAGGCCTTGGCATTCAGCGCTAGTGATTTCAGGCCTCACTGCCCTACTTATCTACAGCATGGCAGTGGCAGATGGCTACTCTGTTTTGGTTTTTTGGGCATTTTGTTTTCCCGCTTTGTACCATATATTTTTTAACCGTTATATCGCTTCAGCCATCACATTCGGCTTCTATTTAGTTGCGATTTCTATCCTTGCCTCTTACCCACCTCTCATCAACTCGACACCCTATACCTTGGTCAACTTCACCATTCCTTATTTTCTAATTTGGGCAATCTCTTTTGTTCATGAAGATATGCAAACCAAGATCAAAGGCAAGCTTAGTGATGCCGCTCTCCTCGATCCATTGACCGGCGCAAAAAATCGCTTGGCGCTTGAGGCTGATACGTCAAACAATCCGGATTTGGCTCACAATCACTACCTTGTGCACTTTGATCTCGACCACTTTAAACGAGTCAACGACAACTATGGCCATGCCGCAGGTGACACGGTATTAAAAGTGGTCGCTCAAATCGTCGGTCAGCAAGTCCACCAAGATGCGTTTTATCGAGTCGGCGGCGAAGAGTTTTGCACCATTTTTCCAGCGCCCGATAAAGCAAGCGCGTTTAGCATTGCCAATGCACTGAGAGAAAAGTTAAGTCAAACACCCATATCGATTGGAGATCAAACTCTACAAGTGACGCTGAGTGGAGGATTATGCGAATTGGTGGTCGAGGAAGGAATCGTCCGAATTGACGAAACAATGAAGATAACAGACGCGGCCCTGTACCAAGCGAAATCACAGGGCCGTGATCAGGTTATTGCAATTTAAATGTGCCCACGACCATGAGCAGATTCTAGGTCAAGCTCGGGGCCTTTGGGCACCACTTGCGTTGGGTTGATTCCTGTGTGGCTAAAGTAGTAATGACGTTTGATGTGATAAAAATCGGTCGTTTCTGCAATCCCTTCGACCTGATATAACTCTTTCATATATCCGTGCAAGTTTGGAAAGTCGGCGATGCGTTTCTTATTGCATTTGAAGTGGCCGACATACACAGCATCAAATCGAATCAATGTTGTAAACAATCGCCAATCCGCTTCCGTGATAGCACCACCTGCAAGATAACGGTGGCTTGCTAGGTGTGTGTCGATCCGATCAAGCGCTTCAAACAAGTTATCGTAAGCTTCTTCGTAGGCTTCTTGAGCCGTCGCAAACCCGCAACGATATACGCCATTGTTGACATTGGGATAGATGTAATCATTCCACTCGTCCACCAACGCTCTTAATTCATTGGGGTAATAATCATCTTGGTTACCCGTAAGTTCATTAAACTCTGAATTAAACATGCGGATAATCTCAGAAGACTCGTTGCTCACTATCGTATTGTGCTTTTTATCCCACAACACTGGCACCGTAACGCGACCTGTATAATCTGGCTTAGCTTGAGTGTAGATTTGGTGCATCCGAGTGTGCCCAAATAAAGGCTCAGGCAAGCCCATTTGCCATCCCTCTCCCATCATATCCGGACATACCACAGTCACATCAATATGCGCGTCTAACTTTTTCAGTTTTCGGAATATGAGGGTGCGATGGGCCCAAGGACAAGCGAGCGATACGTACAAATGATAGCGGCCTGATTCAGGCTGAAATTTCGCATCAGGCTTGTTTTCTACCCATTGTCGAAACCCAGCATCTTCTCGGACAAACTTGCCGCCACTGGTTTTCGTGTCATACCAAACGTCTTGCCATTTACCTTCTACTAACTTGCCCATATCACACTCTCAACTGATTAATATCTATAGACTAAGTATAAAAAAAAGCCAGCTTACTCTAAAGCAGAATAAGTTGGCTTTGTTGTTCGAAATATTTGAAGTAAAAAAGCGCGACTCCCGAAGGAGGCCGCGCTTAAGCCCGTCACAGGCTGAATAGGCTAGACACTGACATGCAGGCAAGATACGGCATGAACATCACTGCCCTGTATAGACGGTTTCGTATTAGCACACGCTTCTGTTGCCTGAGGGCAACGAGTACGGAATACACAACCAGACGGCGGGCTGATTGGAGATGGTAGATCACCTTCCAGCATTTCGATCTGCTTATTGCGCTCAAGATGCGGATCAGGAATTGGCACCGCTGACATCAAAGCCCGTGTATATGGGTGTTTAGGATCAGCGAATAGCGATTCGGCTTCACCCAGCTCAACAGCATTACCCAAATACATTACCAATACGCGGTCAGAGATATGTTTAACTACTGATAAATCGTGTGCAATAAAGACCAGAGACAGCCCTAGCTCTTTTTGCAACTCTTTCAGAAGGTTGACAACCTGAGCCTGAATAGACACATCCAAAGCAGAAACCGGCTCATCACAGATGATCATCTTAGGCTTGAGGATAAGTGCACGAGCGATACCAATTCGTTGACACTGACCACCTGAGAACTCATGAGGGTAGCGGTTGATTACGTTAGGCAGAAGACCAACTTTAGCCATCATCTCTTTAACGCGGTCTTTTACTTCTTCTTTTGACAACTCAGGATAGAAAGTCTCCAGAGGCTCGGCGATGATGTCCCCAACCGTCATACGTGGGTTAAGTGATGCTAACGGATCTTGAAAGATCATCTGAATTTCTTTACGCGTTTCACGGCGCTGCACGTCTTGCATCTTAGTCAGGTCTTGACCCAGCCAAACCACTTCACCATCGGTCGCTTCAACAAGACCGATAATGGCGCGTGCAAACGTCGATTTACCACAACCCGATTCACCTACTACCCCTAATGTTTCACCTTCATAAAGGCGCACATTAACACCGTCAACGGCTTTCAGGTTCGATGGCTTAGACCAAGGCCAAGCGGACTTAGACGCAATGCTGAAATGAACTTTAAGATCCGATACATCCAGAATTAATTTTTTATCTGCACTCATTTTTCCCAAGCCTCCCATTCTGAAAAACATGCACGCTGACGACCATCACCAAATGGTGTCAGGATTGGCGCTTCACGCTTACAACGAGCCATAACACGGTGACAACGCTCTTGATATGGACAGCCAGTTGGCAGGCGTAGCAAGTTTGGCGGGTTACCCGGAATCGTCGGCAAAATCTCACCTTCCGTATCTAAACGAGGGATAGCTTTGAGTAGGCCTTCAGCATAAGGGTGGCTTGGTTTGTAGAAGATTTCATCGACAGTACCGTATTCCATGGTACGGCCAGCATACATAACAAGCACTTTGTCACATGACCCAGCAACCACTCCCAGATCGTGAGTGATCATGATGATGGCTGTATTGAATTCATGTTTCAGCTCATTAAGCAAATCCATGATCTGCGCTTGAACGGTAACATCCAGTGCGGTTGTCGGTTCATCGGCAATCAGTAGTTTAGGTCGACATAGTAGTGCCATCGCGATCATTACACGTTGGCGCATACCGCCTGAAAACTCATGCGGGTACATAGTGATACGCTTACGTGCTTCCGGAATCTTCACGGCTTCAAGCATGCGTACCGACTCTTCAAACGCTTCAGCTTTGCCCATACCTTTATGAAGCATCAGTACTTCCATAAGCTGATCGCTGACTTTCATGTATGGGTTCAAAGACGTCATTGGGTCCTGAAAGATCATCGCGATCTGCTCAGCACGTACTTTATTCAGTTCTTTTTCTGGAAGGTTAAGGATTTCCTTACCTTCAAACTTGGCACTACCTGAGATAATGCCGTTTTTCGCCAATAAACCCATGATAGAGAATACTGTTTGCGATTTTCCTGAACCAGACTCACCCACGATACCGAGAGTTTCGCCTTGGTTCAGAGAAAAGTTTAGATCGTTGACTGCGGTAACAATACCGTCTTGAGTGGTAAATTCGACACGCAGATCTTTGACATCTAATAAGCTCATCATTGCTTCCTTAATCTTTATAGATTTTATAATTTATTGCTTTTTACTTATCTGTCTTTTGGATCCAGCGCATCGCGCAGGCCGTCACCAACGTAGTTGAAGCAGAATAGAGTCACAACCATGAACGCTGCAGGGAATGCTAGCTGCCAGATTGCTACTTCCATTGTCTGTGCACCTTCTTGAAGAAGTGCGCCCCAACTTGTCATTGGTTCCTGAACACCAAGACCAAGGAATGATAGGAATGATTCAGTCAGAATCATGCTTGGGATTAGAAGCGTTGAGTAAACCGCTACGATACCCAGTACGTTTGGAACGATGTGACGAGTGATGATCTTCCACTTACTCACACCACAAACGTGTGCAGCTTCGATGAACTCTTTACTGCGTAAGCTAAGGGTTTGACCACGAACAATACGTGCCATATCTAGCCATGCAATCGCACCGATAGCAACGAAGATAAGAATGATATTACGACCGAAGAATGTAACTAGTACGATAACTAGGAACATAAACGGTACTGCGTAAAGGATCTCAAGGATACGCATCATGATTCGGTCTACTTTACCGCCGATGAAGCCAGAAGCTGCACCGTAAAGCGTACCAATCAATACCGCGACAAACGCACCCATCACGCCGACCATCAGTGAGATTCGGCCACCAATTAAGGTACGAACATAAAGGTCACGGCCTAAGCTATCGGTACCAAACCAGTGCTCTGCGTTCGGACCAACGTGCATTGCGTACCAGTCAGTATCATCGTAAGTGAATGGCGCCATAGTCGGTAAAACGATTACCGCTAGCGTCATTAAGAATAGGATAAACAAGCTCACCATCGCCGCTTTGTTACGCATAAAGCGGATACGAGCGTCTTGCCATAGACTGCGACCTTCGATCTCTAAGTTTTCAGAGAACTTTTCAATCGCTTCTAGGTTTTCTTTTTTCGTTAACATAACCAAACGTCCCTGTTAGTAGCGAATTTTCGGGTCAATCATTGCAAGTAAGATATCGACAATCGCATTGAATAAAATGAATAGGAAACCAATCAAGATGGTTACACCCATTACTAGCGAGTAGTCACGGTTAAATGCAGCGTTAACGAAAAGCTTACCGATACCCGGCAGGCCGAAGATAGTTTCAATAACTACCGAACCTGTGATGATACCTACGAATGCTGGGCCCATGTAAGACACAACAGGGAGAAGTGCTGGTTTAAGAGCATGCTTTACAATGATGTAGCGGTAACTTAGACCTTTCGCACGAGCGGTACGGATAAAGTTACTGTTCAGTGTTTCAATCATCGAACCACGCGTGATACGAGCGAATGTCGCTACGTAGAGCAGTGACATGCCAATGACTGGTAGCACTAGATATTTTAAGCTGCCGTCTTGCCACCCTCCCGCAGGAAATAGGTTCCAATGAAGTGAGAACAAATAGATAAGTGCTGGTGCTAGCACAAATGAAGGCATCACGACACCCAACATGGCGGTCGACATGATGGTGTAGTCTACCCAAGTATTCTGCTTAAGCGCTGCGATAGTCCCGACGGTGACTCCCATAATAACGGTAAAAATAAAGGCAATAAAACCTACCTTTGCCGATACCGGTAGCGCGACCGAGATGAGCTCGTTTACAGAGTAATCTAGGTACTTAAACGACGGACCAAAGTCACCTTGGACAACGTTAGTCAAGTACGTGGTGTATTGCTCAAATACAGGCTTATCTAGACCGTATTTAGCTTCAATGTTTGCCATAACTTCTGGCGGTAATGGACGTTCACTCGAGAATGGGTTACCCGGTGCGAAACGCATAAGAAAGAAAGATATAGTGATCAGAACCAACATAGTTGGGATCGCCTCAAATATCCTTTTCGCGATGAATTTAAGCATAAACTCACTCTTTCAGTCTGTGACAGTTAAAAATGAAGAAACAACCGAATTTCTACGAATTCAGATTGCAGAAAGGCACTGCATGTCATTTCTCACATGCAGGCCTATATTTTTATAGTTCGATCAGTTCAAGAGTTACTTGACGATGTAGAGATCTTTAGAGTAGATCTTCTCTTCTGGGTTGTTTGCTGGGAAGCCACCAACCTTAGGAGAAAGTAGACGTGATTTCACGTACTGGTAGATAGGGGCGATAGGCATATCTTTCGCTAGTAGCTTTTCCGCTTCTAGGTAAAGTGCTTGACGCTCTTCTTCCGAAGTCGATGCAATCGCTTTAGCCATGATTTCATCATACTCTTTGCTGCCGTAGTGAACACCACCCGTGGTGTTGTTACTCTTCATAAGTGTTAGGAATGAAGACGCTTCATTGTAGTCACCACACCATCCTGCACGAGCAACTTCAAAGTCTCCTGAGTCCTTGGAAGATAGGTAAGTTTTCCACTCTTGGTTTTCTAGAGTGACTTCTAGACCCAGTGTTTTCTTCCACATTGAACCTAGTGCTACTGCGATTTTCTTGTGGTTTTCAGAAGTGTTGTAAAGCAGATTGAATTTCAGTGGGTTATCTTTACCATAGCCCGCTTCAGCGAGAAGACGTGCCGCTTCTGCATCACGTTCTGCTTGAGTCATTTGACCATAAGCTGGCATTTCTGGGTTGAATCCAGCGGTGATCTCAGGCGTTAGGAAGTAAGCAGGTTTTTGGCCTTGCGCTAAGATCGCGTCAGTTACAATGTTACGGTCAATAGCATAAGAGATGGCTTTACGAACGCGAACATCGTCAAATGGTGGTTTCTTAGTATTGAAGCTGTAGTAATAAGTACATAGGTTGCCCGTCACCGATACTTCTTCTGGGTGCTCCTTCTTAAGGCGCTTGAAGTGTTCAACAGGTAATTCGTAAGAAACATCAATTTCGCCAGCAAGGAAGCGGTTCATTTCAGCTACCTGGTTTTCGATAGGTAGGAAAGTTACTTTATTTAGCTTGGTGTTTGCGTTATCCCAGTATTGTTCATTGCGCTTAAGTACCAAGCGCTCGTTAACAACCCAGTTGTCGACAACAAATGCACCGTTACCAACAAAGTGTTCTGGTTTCGTCCACTGATCACCATACTTCTCTACTGTTGCTTTATGAACAGGTTTCACTGTTGTGTGACCCATCATCATGACAAAGTAAGGAACAGCGGTATCTAGTTCAACAACCAGCGTGTGGTCATCGACTGCTTTAACACCTAATTCGCTCTTATCTTTTTGCCTGCAACGATGTCTTTTGCGTTCAACATCTTGGTGTATTCCATGTACCAAGCGTATGGAGAAGCTGTGTTTGGATCAACGGCGCGCTGGAAGCTGTAAACAAAATCGCCAGCCGTAACAGGATCGCCATTTGACCATTTTGCGTCTTTACGTAGGTGGAAAGTGAAGGTTTTGTTGTCTGTTGTTTCCCAAGATTCTGCAACACCAGGAACTGTATTACCATCAGCATCTTGATTCACTAAGCCCTCTAGAAGATCACGAATGACGTGAGACTCTGGTACACCTTGAGATTTGTGTGGGTCGATTGTCGCCACTTCGGTACCGTTACCACGGACAATTTCTTGTACGTCAGCAAGTTCAGTTTTCTGAGAGTCTGATTTCGCTTCAGGAGTAGGTACTGGCTGTGCAGCTTGCTTTTCTTCTGGCTTGTCGCCACAACCAGTTAAAGCTAAAGAGAGGCCCGCGCCAACAAATAGAGCGCGCGTAATTTTGTTCTTATACATGTGTAAAACTCCAAGTTTTTCATTTGCATCCATGACTTCTTTGCACGGTACTAGAACGGACAGTGATTTAGATCTGTTTAGCTCAAAATTTAAGCATAAAAATCTAAAATCGCACAAAGATTGCGGCACACATTATCAATCATTGGATTAATTTGCCATAAAAATGTAGCGAAAAATCGTTTAATTCTCCGATCAGTGCGACATTTTGGTAAAAAACACTACTAAAGAAATGATTACCAGTGTATTTGAATAAGAAATTCTTTAGGTTCAGATTGAAGTGCCTATTTATCTGATAAGCTGCAACTTTTTAGCATCTTATTCTGGATATTTTGCAGAAATTTTAACAAAAGTTATGTAAGCAACCTAACATTTAGCTACATTACCCTTACAAAAATAGCATTCTGTGAGGTTAATCACTCTGTTGCACAAGCAATGTGCTCTATGCCCCATTTTGGACTCAGCCCCTCACCCACCTTCCCCAAATAATTAACACACCGGCAACATAAGCCAAATAAATGAAAAATATAGATTTTTAGTTTTTTCTTAGCTTTTTTAAGCTTAATCATTTGTGAGCGAGCCGTATGCACATTGATATACCGCTACCCCCACAACTGTATAGGCACCTCTATGATGAGAAAGCTCCATATACTAGCAGTATTACTCTCTGCCGCATTTGTAATCACTGGTTGCGATGGTGAAGAAAGCACCACAGAAAACATTGCGGTAGAAATTCCTTTTGCATTAAATCACGTTCCAATGCCAAATGATGGCTATGGATACGATGACGATGGTTCCCTCTCTCTACCCGATGAACCTGCATCTCCTCTGAGCTATTCGACCAATGAAGAATACGAGGCCTACTACCAGAGTTTTGAGACCAGTCTTGCTGCGGTTGATGGTTGGGGGCTATGTGTTGAACCTATCGTGATTCCACTTGATAGCGTCAATTCGGGTCAAGTACCTGCCATAGATTCGTCTTCGCTGGAGGGTAACATACTACTACTGGATAGTTCGGGAAGTGAAATCAACGACACAAAACTGACAAGTGATGGCCGTCAGTTGACTATCCAGTGTCGTGCTGCACTGCAACCTAGTACTCCCTATTACCTCGCAGTAACCGATGGAGTGAAAACCACTCAAGGCAAACCATTGCAACCTTCGCGTGGATTCACTCAACTGCTTACTGCGGATCCAAGTGAGCTAGATGAGCATGAGAAATGGCTGCAAAGCACGACCCAAGAGGCCGTCGATATTTACCACGCCAGGGACAATCACCACGACCTCGTTTATGCCGCTAAATTTACCACTCAAAATAGCTACTCGGTTATAGACAACGTCATTACTCAAACACTAATAGATAAACCCTCTATTGATTGGAGCGCAGTCGAATATGAAAAGAAAGGACTTCCTACCGCGGATCCAGAGGATCGATATGTTGTAGTCCGAGCTCACTTGATTGCTAACTATTATTTGCCATTAACGCAGGATACTGCCGTTGATAAAAATTGCATACTCGACCGCTATGACCCTATATCTAACTGCCCATCAATGTACAAATGGATGACAGGAGTCAATGGCGAACACCTAACGGAGCAATACTTCTCCAAGACTAGCCGGACAGAGAAGATTGCCATACACAACGACAACTCTACCATCATACCTGTTGACTTTTATTTGCCTTTCATCACAGGTAAAACAACGACCAAAGATGATGCGATCGATTACATTGAAAATACATCGAATCCAACCGTACTTTTTATTCACGGTATAACGGGCAGTAAAGACGATGCATCCTTAGTAAGTAAAAAATATGTCAAGGACGGCCAAGAATACATTTTTGCCGCAATAGATATGCCTTATCACGGAAAGAGGGTTGTATGTGATGCCTCTGACTATATAGACCCAGAAGATGCATACTGCCCAACGGGAGGAAAACCTATTAGCGCCCGTGCAGACAAATCCTATTTTATCAATATAACCTCCCCTTTGACTTTACGTTCCAACCTGCACCAATCGGTTAGCGATTTTATTGGCCTTAGATGGGCGATGAACTTCGGCAACCCAAACGCTAATCGCGAGGCACACCTCGTAGGCGTTTCTCTGGGTGGAATTATGTCGGTGATGACCACAGAGGCGACATATGATCAAGATAGCCGTCAAATCAGAGGTTTAGAATTAGAAACCTCAAACTATGCAGTACCGGGCCAAGGCCTAGTTAATCTGACTCTGTCATCTTTAACACTTGGATCGGAAATGGAAGCGTCCGTGAAAAAATCAGCGGATGTTCAACGCGCCATCGCAGAAACCTTGATACCTAATTTATGTACGGCTGATACAAGCAATGAAGAGTGTATTACTCAACTCGATAATCACAGTGGTCCGTTAAGCGACAGCATTGAAATGTTGGAAGACGAGATCTTTGACGCTTTAATTCCAGTTTTAAAACATGGCGTCCAGCAAACAATTGATGGTTCCGATCCCGCTGGAAAGGTCACTCGCCAACGCGAAGCTAAACAGCCAACTTTACTTATTGAAGCCGTTGGTGATTGTGGTACCCAGTGTGAAGTCGGAGAGTACATGCCAGATACCGTCGTTCCGAACCATGCCGATAACAATGTCATGACGGGTACTGACCCTTTGATTATCGCTCTTGGACTCAACTCGATCTTGGATACCACAAGCGATTCAAATGGAATACGGGGGGTCATTAAGGCAACGGTCGGAGGTCACGGCACGTTCCTATTCCCATATGAAGGCCCAATGGATGAAACTGGGCTGCCATCTTTCTCAGAGATAGAAGCCGTAGAGGACTCTCGTCAAACACAACAAGATGCCGTTTTAGAAATGATTCAAACAAAGGGCAAAGTTATAACACTCGATGATAGTGATTTTATCAATATTGTAGATAGCAACGACGAGGTTGAAGAATGAAAAAAATCATATTTGGCTTCACAGCTCTATCGGCAACATTACAAGCACATGCCGCAGGCTTTCAACTTAATGCTCAATCGGCAACCGGTTTAGGGCGCGCATTCGCGGGTGATGCAATCATTGCGGATAATGCCTCGATTGTAGCGAAAAACGCGGCGGCGATGAGTTTAATCGATAAGCCGATGTTCTCTATTGGTGCAGTGAATATTGCCAGCCAAGTAGACTTCAGCAACATCCGCTACACTCCGCCTAGTGCTTCTACACAGGCAATTGGCGATACAGGGCTGGACAACAACACCTTTATTCCTAATGCTCATCTGGTGTACCCACTAGAGGGTACAGACTGGACACTAGGCGCGACGATTCATTCAAACTTCGGTACCGACGTTGAATTTGAAGATAGCTTTGAGGCCCCTATTTTTGGTGGTAAGACTTACCTTAGCAGCATTAATGCAGGCTTTTCTGCAGCCTACCAGTTGAATGAATCTTGGTCCCTTGGCGGCGGTATCGATCTTATATACGGAGAGGGCGAGATATCTCGGACACCGAACAGTGCTACCCCTCTTCGGATTGATGCAAACGGCGTAGGACTTGGCTTCAATCTAGGTGTTGCCTATCTTGTTGATGAAGACAACCGATTTGGATTGTCGTATCGATACAGTCCTGAGCTAACAGCCGATGGAAATGTGTATGCCTGGGAGCAAGGGAAAACGGATAGTGTCGATATTCCTCTCCCTGACACCATTGAGTTCTCCGGCTACCACAAACTCAACGCAAAATGGGCCGCACACTACAGCCTACAGTACGTTGCGTGGTCTGAGTTTGATAAGCTGACCTCGGAGCATTACAGCGCATCGATTAAAGATTATGCATGGAAGAATGCAGGTCATATTTCTGTTGGAATCACACACCAACTAAACAAAGATATTGAGTTGCGGGCAGGTTATATGTATGACCTTTCACCTGTCGATCAGATCAGTTCACTGTCAATACCTGACACTGATCGACACTGGTTTACATTCGGAGGGTCATACGCAGCGACGGATCAGCTAAAGCTCGATTTATCTATCGGCTATTTAACCGGTATGCAGACAGCAATCAATGAATCTCAAGCTGTTGTTGATGAGTACAATATCGAAGCGACGGTCAATACCCGTGCTTGGTTGGTCGGTGCTCAGTTGAACTACACTTTTTAAGCCGCTCGTTTTACATCAACATCTAAAGCCAGCTCAAAAGAGTTGGCTTTTTCTTTTCTGTGGTTAGGCAGACTATATAGATAGTGATAAACTTAACTATGAGCTATCGGTATCTTTTGACTCGGTGAATAATGCCCACGAACCTTGTGTTAATTGTCACAATTCTTATTTTCACTTTCCCCTTGCCCGCTTTGGCCGCGTGTCATATCCAAACGGATAGCGATTATCTTTACTTACACACGAATATTGAACATAAAGCGCTGTTGACCTTTTATTACGACTCACTTTGCAAACCAGGAGAAGTCGAACTTTCACATATTGAATTGCCACCGAACGCATCAGTATCTGAACAAGCCCTTTATTATTTCGGCCTCAAAAATCTCCGTAAATACGAGGGATTAAGAACACCCAAGATTCCTGAACTGCTCAAACTCGGCGAAAACAGCCAAATTGAGTGGATTAGTGCAGAAGCGATGCTAAACAAAGCCATTCACTTGATTGAATCAGATCTACTTTTGGAAGGGGAATTTCTGCTCCACGAAGTGATCCCAATTGCTAGGGATATTGGCTACAAGAGGTTACTGGGTCGCACTTATCGTTGGCTGGGAAACGTTAAGGCTCAGCGCTCAAATCTTAAATCCAGCCTCAATTATTATAAAACCGCCTATGAGGTCATGACAGAAATCGGGGATGACTTCCAAACGAGCATGACACTCAACAATATCGCAACTGTCTACATGCAGTCAGGCGAGTGGAAGCGTGCCAACACATACCTCACACGCGCGCTAGCGCTGTATCAAACACAAGGTTACAACAACAGCTTGTTTGAAGCCATTATGTACTCCAATGTCAGTGCCATTGATTTTGCTATGGGCAGAAAGGAGCGCTCTGAACAATACATGCTAATGGCACTCAAAGAAGCAGAGAATACAGGGTCAGATAAGATTAAGTTTTCTACGTTATCAAATATGTCACAGCGATACAGTGACGTCGGAAATTCACAACAAGCACTCACACTCGCCAAGCAATGTATTGAAGAAAGTCAGGCTCTCGATCCCCAGTCAAATCTCACCTTAGCGACTTGCTACGAAGCCTATTCAGAGGCAAGTTTCGTTGCTCAAGACTACCAAAACAGTATCGATTACGCGAAACGGGTTCTTGACGCATTGCACACCTCAGAAAGCAGCGAAGTGGTTTGGGAAATTCAAACTCTCAACACATTAGTCAAAGCCTATGAGGCACAGGGGAATTATCAACAAGCTTTGGCTTACATGAAATTGCTATCACAGGTACGTCAAAACTTCTATCGTCAGACGTACGATGCTGAAATCTTGAGTGAAAAAAACGCACTTGAAAGGCAATTAAACAAAAGTGAAATACAGTTACTAGAGGCACAAAATGAATTGCAGCAAACCAATCTGCGTTCTCAACGTACTCGTGAAATTTTGTTTATTATCTTTTTCTTCGCATTAGCCTATCTCGTTAGTCGACGTCTGTGGAAGATGAAACGGATTACCAAAGAGCTAAAAAATCAAAACACGACGGACTCACTGACTGGTTTAGCCAATCGACGTTATATTGAATACTGGTTATCTCAACCTGATAGAGTCAAAAAGAGTGACTATTACGCTCTGAGTGTTATCGACATTGACCACTTCAAGCAATTCAATGACACTCACGGCCATGATGTGGGTGATACGGTACTCAAGGCAACAGCAAAACAACTAAAGAAAAATACCCGTGGACACGATATTGTCGCTCGCTGGGGCGGAGAGGAGTTTGTCCTAATCATTCCTATCGATAGCGCACATGGCGTTGAAGAAACCTTAGAGAGAGTCAGGAAAAGCGTTGAAGATCATAGCGTTAATGTAGGAGAGGAAAACCTTGCGGTGACTATTTCGATCGGAACTCAGCTTTGCCATTACCAAGACATTCAAGCAGACTGGGATGGTATGTTCAGAAGCGCCGATAAAGCACTCTACCAAGCGAAGCTAAGTGGGCGCAATCGATGTATCACATTCGATTGCCAACATTGATGCAAACAAACACTTATTGGCAATTAACCGACCCCAGCAGCTGTTGAACATACTCTGAATTGCGTTCGATCCAAGCCTTCGCAGCCCCTTGAACATCAAGATTCTCAACATCCACTAATGTGGCTGCCATCGCGATATCTCTATTGTTAAGTTGAAAGCGTTGCACCACTTCGTAAGCGCACTGAGAACGACTTTTAAGCTGATTAGAAATGGCAATTTTCAGCCAACCACCGGATGGGTTACCACAATCCCACAAATATTTAGGATTTGTCCCCCAAGAAGGGTCTTCTTCACACTCATGTGTATAGGCAGGGAACTCAATAAAGCTTCCTGCGTAGACAGACTCTACCCAGTTGGGTGTCCAATTGAAAATAAGCAGAGGCTTTTTTTGTGTCACATACTGATGAATTTTCTGATTTATCGCTTGCCCACTGGGTAGCACAATCACCTTGAAATTGAGGCCAAGAGCTCGGATTCTCGCGTTATCGGGTTTCTCCCAAGGTCCTGTATAAAAGGTCCCTACCTGCTCGCCATTTTCTGCGAACAGGGAAAAGCATGACTCCAGAGCCTTCCAGTCCGGAAGCCCTGGGCACAAGGTTTCAACATAATCTGGATACCACCATTCCTCTCGTGTCTTTGCTTGATGGGTGGTACCTTCTTCAATCAAAGATTTGTCTCGCAATTCTCGGTATTGAGGCCCCATTGACCCTTCCCAAACTTCCACCTGAATATCCGCTTTACCTGTACTCAAATACATCCATTGTGGCGTTGAAGAAATGGCAATGACTTCAGTATTGACGTGCTTTGACTGTAAGATCTCTGCCAATACGTGCGTAAGCACTCGCTGGCTAGACCAATCTAGCTCAAGCAGCCGAACGGTTTCAGCAATCACACTGGACGAAAAACAGCAGGTTAAGCCAATAATTACTTTTGCTGTATTTATCTTCATAACAACAGACGAACAAATCTTCATATATAAAGATTAGTTCATCTGTTAGCCGCAGTGTTCAAATCATCCATTCTCTGAATTTCTATCCAAATAAACGGCAATACTCATCAATATGCTTGCGGGAGGTATACGGGTTAAGAAACACCGCCTTCTCGCCAGGCAACGCTATGCAGTATCCTTGGTAATCGTAGTCGGTATGAGCGATCGACTCGACCCAGTTTGTATTCAACCCTTGCCCTTGTCGTTTAAGAAAGTGATTTCTGTGGTAAAGCGTGTTCTTAACTAAATCATCTACGGCAGAGTCGCTTTGCTTAATCGCGAGCTCAGTTTCATAAAGGTGTAGGACTGAGGTCGTATCTTGGGGGTAAAGTCGCAACGCGACTGAGGGGCCATGATTACCAGAACAAACAACCTTACAGCCCGGCATCTGCCTCAATTTCATACGCAGATAGTTGGCATTTTGTAGCCCATGGGCAAGCACCACCTGATAGCCTTCTTTCCCCAAAAACTGTAATGCCGAATAGGCAGAAAACACGCCTACCGCACCACGTGAACACTCTATCGTAGACTGAAGATGCGTCTTTTGTTGAAGTTGAGTTTCAAAGTAAGAAAAGTAGCTTGGCTCCTGTCTTAAATCTTCAAAATCATTTTTGTTTCGCACCATCAATAGACTAGAGGTGTAGGGCGCATAGCCCCACTTTTGAAAATCGACGGTAAATGAATCAGCTTCTTTTAGGCCTGCCATCATCTTCTTTAAATAGCGTAGACTGGTGAGAGTCGCTTCATTTATTGCTAGGGGGTTTTCTTGAAGATCGTAGTCAAGAAAAAACAGCAAACTCCAGCCAACTGCTGCATCCACGTGGATGTGGGGTTTGCGAATAATTTCGTACTTACGACACAAGCGTTCAGACAACTGGCGCACCTGTTGAACATCATCAATCGCAAACGTGTCAGTCGTACCGCAGGTGAGCATAATGGTAGGGACAGCAATGCCTTGCTTAAAGCACGTTTCTAACTGTCGTTCTAAGTCGTTGAGACAGATCTGGTTGTTACGATTAATACGAACCCGAATTACCTGCCTTTCGAGATCAATCCCTAGAAGAGACAAGTTAGTCATGTTCGAGTAATGACCTGATTCGGAGTTGACCATACAAAATCGCCGACCCGCCACCCCTTCAGATTTCGATTTTGGGAATGCTTTACGCATGCCAAACAGGTAACCATATAGGTTGCAAAAAGTACCGCCTTGGGTAAACAAACCGCCAGCAGTCTGGGGATCATAGCCTGCTAGTTGAGCAATCTGACGCACGACCATTCTCTCCAACTCTATAGCCATACCGGCGTATTCGCTATAGACCAAATTGGGGTTTTTGATTGTTGCCAACATCGCTCCGTGAATCGCTGGGTCACAGGGGGTAGAGATAACATTTTCCACTGACCTTGGATCTTGCCAATCTTTACTATGATGGGCGACAAACAAAGCAAGCGGGTCAAAGGCTTCCGTCGGGGCATTCATTTGCTCGGGAATATCTTGTCGTTGACACAAAGCTTTTACCAGCTGACGGTAATCTTCATTAGAAAATGGCGACTTTCTACTCGCCAGCATACTCACTTCCGGACAAGAAAACAGAGGCCATAACTGTTTATCGCGACTAAAGAAACGGCGTATCACCTCATTATATTTCTCTACATAATAAGGCGATAACGCGTTCGCTTTTAAGCCATCTTTCTCGAGTGTTGCTGCATGATTCATACATCACCTCCTGGTGGCTTAAAAGTGTCATCGTAATTTAAAGTTGGCGACTAACCTTTCTAGTTCATGATTGGATTCACTGAGCGACTCCGTTGCTGAGACAGTTTGTTGACCACTGGTCACTAGCGATTCAACAATCTCTCTGATGGAGAGCATATTGCGACTTAGCTCTTCAGCAACCGTGCTTTGCTCTTCGGTTGCCGCTGAGATTTGTGTACTGACATCGTCAATCTCTTTGACGGATACCGTCATCATACCGAGGCTTTCAGACACCTCTGACGTTTTCTCCGCGGTGGTCTCACACTGCTCCTTCGTTGCCTCCATGGCGCGAACGACGCTTTCGGTACCATCAAGTAGTTGGCTCAACATATCGGAAATCTCAGTCGTACTGTTCTGTGTCCTAGCTGCGAGCGCCCTCACCTCATCGGCAACGACAGCAAAGCCACGACCTTGTTCGCCTGCTCGTGCCGCTTCGATAGCCGCATTCAATGCCAGCAAATTGGTCTGTTCTGAGATTTCACCGATCACTGTCAATACATCGCTGATACGATTGGCATCCTGCTTCATACTGACAATTCGGTTTGACATATCATCAACTTCCGTGACTAAAGCACTGACCGTCGACACTGCATTGTTGACGATATTCAAGGAAGACTGTGCCTCGCCGCTCGCCGCTTCAGTAATACGATTGGACTGATGAACGTTTTCAGCCACACTGCGTGCACTTTCACTCATCTCGGTGATAGCAGTCACAACCTGCTCTGTTTCACTAGAATGATTGAGAAGCTTCGACTCGTTCTCTCTCGCCGTTTGACCAAGCTGAACGAGGCTAGACGAAATACTTTCACTGGCATTTGAAATTTGCAACATCATCTGCTGAAGGTTTTCTACAAACTGATTGAAACCCAGACTAATCTGTCCAAGATCATCATTACTGGCTATCTCAAGACGCTGGGTCAAGTCCCCATTACCCTGAGACAAATCCAATACCGCTGACTTTAGGCCGAGCAGTGGTTTATAGGCGTAGTGAAGAATGACAAAAATTGCGCCAAAACTGACAAGAAACAGTAGGAAACCGGTAATGATCGATTCTTGCTCAGCTTTGTCAACGTGTGCCAATGCGGTCGCTTGGTCAACGAACACCATCAGAGTCCAGTACATATTATCTGTCAGATTCACTCGCTGGAAATAGCCATCAAACTGAATGCCAAGGTACGGGAAGTTTAGATGACCATTTTGCCGTGAGCTGAACATCCGCTCCATGGCAATAAAGTTCGGGCTAACCTGAGATGGTGTCCGACCAATATCATTGGGATCATCACTAGCAAAAAACACCGCATTTTGGTCGGTCAGCGTTGCTGCACCACCAGCAAAACGCATGTTACTCACTGTGCTGATGATTTCACCTAACTGGATATCACCGAGCAAAACGCCGACAACTTGACCGCCTTGTTTCACTGGCATAGTGGCACTGACGACTTTTTCTCCGGTGACTTTATCTTGATAAATATCGCTCAACGCCACAGAAGAAGCTGTTTTGGCTGCTTTGTACCAATCACGGGTCCTGAAGTCGAATCGATTACTACTCTCGACAGACATATAGTTCCGTCCGTCCTCATAGGTCATGATGACATTGGAAATCCCAGTGCTTTTGGCAAGCAAATTGACCAATTTCTGGTTTTCAGAGTCAGAAAGGTCAGGAGTAAATTGCTCTGCTCCAGTGGCTATTGCATTGATACGGAACTGCATCAACTGTTCGAGTTCGGTCACATGAAAACTCAGTTTGTTTTCAGTCTCATTGACCAAAGCCGTGACCATTTTTTCTTTCATGGATAGAATATTGAGCGTGCCAAGGACAATCAGAGAAATCGTCACTAGCAACCCAACACCAAGATAGATACGCGTTTTAAAACCTATATTCATTACGCCTCCTCACTACTTGAACGAGCGATATAAAGAACGTAAGGATGAATTCCGGTTTGCATTTTAATTCGTATATGGCTTGCCGAATAATCGGCAAATCGTGAGCTTATGCCCACCTTCAAACCGTCTTTACACCCAGCCAACCTAATTACCTTAGCTTGATATCACAAATATATACAACCATTATTATATAAATTTATTATATTGTTAGCGGAGAAAAAGAGGATTAAAGCGGGATAATTCGCACTATATACCTCATATATTCAAAACCTTAACAATAAATACTGGACAAGAATGGCTCAACAGTGAGCCATTCGTTATTTGCGCTTATCGTGTCGAAGCTTCAAGCGTGACACCATTAAATGAAGAATATCCGTTTAACAACACATGATACGTCCCCGGAGTCGCGTTACTAAATGTACAAGTTTCGCTATTTCCATAGCGGTATGGTCGGCAATCCCAATTCTGTTTACTGGCTGCTGAGCCAAACTTGACATACAAATCCGCATCCCCCGAACCACCCGATGTTTTGATATCGAGTGTTTTTGTCGATGTCAGCTCAAAACGGTAAGCAACTTCACTACCTGTTGATCCCGATAGACCAGCAACTGGAACGCCATCCTTAAGAATATTGCCAGTTGGAGGGGGCGGTGTGCCACCAGAAGCACTACCCATCTCAACGGCGTAAGCTAGGCCCAGCTTGGTAAACTTGGTTGCATGAGCACCCGTTGGATCCGAATTTTCCAGAGTGTCATGAGAGGTGTGAATCTTAGGGTTGTAGTCATTGAACTTGGACTCGAAAGGCATCGCGGCAGAATACCCTGCGTTGTGCCAAGAAGCGTGGTCTGAACACGCATAACCACAACGATCATAGCCATAACTCAGTGATGGAAGATATTCATCGAGTAGATTAGCTAAGAACTGAGTCAGACTGCTGTCGGTGTAATCGTTAATAAAGACAATATCTTGTGCAGAACCTTGATAGTTCGTCATATCCAATTGCAGGACAGACACAACATTTTTGCCCTGAGATTTATAGGCGTTGGCGATATCCTGAGAACCACGCAACCCAACTTCCTCAGCGGCATAAGCCATAAAGGCCATCGAGCGTTTAGGCTTGAAGTTGTTTTCGGCTAACACACGAATGATCTCCGTCACACTTGCGATGCCCGAAGCGTCATCATCAGCACCGGGGGCAATCGTGTGTTCATCCGTTCGTGAGCCAATCGTCGAATCTAGGTGACCACCAATCACAACCCATTCATCAGGGCTTTCTGAACCCTGAATCGTCAAAATTACAGACTTCTGGTTATAACCTGCGTGAGAAACCTGCTCCACACTGGCATTAGAAATACCTGAAACCAAAGCACGCCATTCATTGGCAATCCAATCAGAAGCCTGAGCACCAGAAGTTGTGGTATAAAAACGGTTGTTGAAGCTCGTCAGCGAATTGATGGTACCAGTGATCTGTGCTGGGTTAACCTGAGGTAGCCAGGCATTAACAGTAGCTTGCTGAGAAATAGCGGGCGCTGAAAAAGTATTGAGGGCCAGTGGCATCGCGCTCGCCGCCATCGCACTCTGCGCTGAAGCGTGAACCATGTAGCCGCCGCAACGATGATGTTCTTCATGCATGTTGTGAGACAATTCAGCCAGTTCAGTTTCATCGACCTGACCGACCCAAACCTCACCACTGCTAGCCAGTGAATCCGGTAGGACAGCTTGTGCTCCTGATTTCGCTACCGTTTTCGAGGCATCAGCACCAATTGATATCCATACTTTATCTTCTGCATGTGCATGGATGACAACCGTAGAAAGTGTCATCGCCAAAAGCGTTTTAGTGCAGTTCATTTTCTCCTCCATGGAGTTTTTATAAAATCACCAAAACTTAGGATATTTATTTACATTTTGAGAATTATTCGTCTTACACCAAAGCGTAACAATAGGTTGTCATCTTTTTATCAATACATGGATTAGTTAATAGGGGCACAGAACTGCCCCTATCTTGACTCAGACTATTTTGCCGTGACTGACAATGTCACACCCGAAAAATTACTGTAAGCATTGAGCATGATATAGAGGTCTTCACCTGCCTTCACTGCGTCACACGACTCCGTGTTACCTGAGCGATATGGTCTGCAATCGTAGGCACTTCTGGTTGGTTGAAGTCCTGAACGAACATAAAGATCAGCATCACCAGTTCCCGAGGCAATCGACACAGTAACATCAGACGTTCTCTTATCTGAGCGCAGGACATACATTTTCTGCTCACCTTTTGCTAGTGTCAGGCCTGACAACGGAGTATCTAAACTCAGCTCAGTAATATCACTTCCAGGTTGCTCAACCATGCCATCGGGCAGAGTGTTGTTAAAGTGACTCGCGACTTTCGGCCAGATTTTACTGATTTTCACTCCTTGATTTTCACAGCCACCAAAATGATGCAGCGCAATCGCTTTATTGCTGCTGGCTTTGAGCACAGGGGAGCCTGAAGAGCCACCTATGGTGTCACAAAAGTAACCTGTATCGGTATTGGCTCCACGGCCATTGGCTGAAGCGACATCGATTTGACAAAGTCCAGACCCATTTTGATCGCTTTCAATAGCGAGTTCTTTCGGGTTACCTGAACCGTGTTGAGGAATATAGATACCATCGCCATAGGTCGGCTCAGAAGCGTCCAGACCTAGGTAACCAAACGAAGCAATTTTGGCGAAATCAGCAACGGTAAACAGCGTATAATCCAGCTCATAATCTGTACTAAGTATCTGATCACCCATAACTTTAACAGTGGTCGACATCGCACCATTACACGTTGTGCGTTGGTAGTTAAACCAGACCTCGGTATTTTTCAGTTCCGTTTCACTATCCACACAATGGTTGTTGGTAAACATCCGGTTGTCTGGGCCTACCCGCCATGCAGTACATAGACTACGACCATTGATCAACAATCGTGCGACTGGGGTTGTCCATGCGACTTTTTCTGGATGCGAGTCCTGCCAGCACGCCACATCTCTTCGTTCGTTAACTCCGCAAGTGGATAGGGTCGACATTTCCTGTTCAGCCGAGTCTTTACCCGCCATGTAATAATCGAGTTCAAACTGTCCTTGCAGGCCTTGTTCATTCGCTATCAGTTCAATAACAAGTGCATCGCCTGAGATAGATTGTGCAAACCAATCTAGCTGACTGTCACTATACTCAACGACTTCATCCGTAGTGGCAGATGTAAGTCGTAGAATCGCCCCTTTCGGAAGTGAGAGTTTTTTGAAGTGCAATTTAATGAATTCAGCCCCTTCATGTTTCACTATCTGACTCAAGTGCTGACTCGACATACCCGTCAATTCTGCATCTGACATAGTGAACTTCACTTCATCAGCAATGACGGGCAACGCTGTATCTGCCATCACGATGGGAGTGAAGAAACATGCGATAGCCAACCCAACGTTGCATAAATTTGTCTTCATTGTTTATTCCTTTTTTTGTTTATTTGTGTGGTCCCAAAAACAAACATATGCCGAAAAAACAAATAAGCAATCAATTGCATAACAATTTTAGAGTAAAGAAAATTGAACAGGTCGCGTTGTAGATGTGAATAAAAAGGCACTCAATGAGTGCCTTAGTCAAGATGTAATTTATTGATATATCAGAGCTTAAATGTCGAAACCTTAGCCATTAGCTCGCCAGACAACCCCTTCACTGTGCCCGCTTCTTGAGAGCTTTCCTGAGCACTATTCACTAACTGATCAGCGACATCTTTAATCGAGGTGATATTTTGTGTGATCTCGTTTGTTACATGGGTTTGCTCTTCTGCCGCCGTTGCGATTTGTGTCGCCATGTCACTAATGGTCCGCACTGCCGTATTGATTTCTTCCAGTGCCACACTCGCTTTATCAGCATCTTCGACAGAATGCGTGGCCAGAGCAGAACTGTTTTCCATCAATTTAACCGCGCTACCGGTTGTGACTTGCAATGTATCGATCGTTGCTTTAATTTCTTCGGTTGAATCATGTGTTCGTTGTGAAAGCACTCGCACTTCGTCAGCGACAACCGCGAAGCCTCGCCCTTGCTCACCAGCACGTGCAGCCTCAATAGCCGCATTCAATGCCAGCAAGTTGGTTTGTTCAGCAATACCCTGAATCGTTGCCAGAACCGTAGAAATATCCTGAGAGTGGCGGTTTAACTCTCCGACCACATTACTCGCTTCTTGCAGCTCGTTAGCAAGACGGTTAATCGAGTTTTTGTTCTCAAGCACAACCGCACGTCCATTTTCTGTACTTTTCGCCGAACCTTGTGCAGATTGTGCGGTTTGCTCTGCGTGGGAAGCAATTTCGGCAGTAGCAGACGCCATCTCAGTAACAGCCGTTGCCACCATAGTGATTTCCTGCTGTTGGTGGTTTATCTCATCGACATTTCGATTCGCACGTTGGTTGCTGACTTCCGATTGCTGTGATAATTGCTGTGATTGTTCGCGGATATGCGCAATGAGCTGGTGCATACTACCAACAAAAGTGTTGAAATTATTGGCGAGCTGACCGACTTCATCGTTACTGTCCACTTTTAGTCTCTGCGTAAGATCGCCACTACCATGCGCAATCTGTTCGAGCGCGTTTGATACATTGGTTAGTGGGCGGAACAAGATGCCACACAGCATGTTAAACAAGAAAGTACAGACAATGACCACCACAATAGTCACTGCGATTTGCCCCCACACTGCGCTGTATAAAGGCGCCACCAGCGACTCGCGATTCAATACGGTGACTGTGATAAGCGGCGTCCCTTGAATTTGCGCTGCGTAAACAACACTTAACTCGCCATTCACATCTGTATAAACGTCACTGCCAGAGCTCATCGCTTGCTGGATAACACCGAAGTCTAAACCAAGCTGCTGAACAGGTTGGTTTAGCAATTTAGTCTCTTTGTGAGTAAAGACATTGCCTTGCTGATTGGCAATAAACATGTACCCTTCACCTGGAAGGATTACCTTATCTAGCCCGGAAATAATATCGGTAATTTCAACATCCGCTCCTAACACCACGTTTTCGCCACCCAGGCTAACAACACTGCCTAAAGAGACCACATTAGCCCCCGTTGCCGCTGCTACTGTTGGGTTGTCCATAAAGACTTTTGATGGATTTTTCATCGCATTGATATACCACCCCCATTTGCGCGGATCATCGTTCCCTGGAGGGAGGACGACACCATTGGCGTTGTCCTGAGAACCGTCAGGGTAGGCGAGGAACACATTGTCTAAACCTGCAGAGTTTTTCACCTGTTTGAGATTGCTCACTATCGACGCCATATTGGCATCCGGTACGATTGATGTGAGTGCTCGTTCTTTCGACTCAATCCAATCCGACACATACTGGTTATAAGAAGCGGTAGAACTTTCTAGTCGTTGAGTCACTTCGATATCTAAGCGTTGTAATGACGCCCGAAAAGACAGCAACTCGACCAACAAACCACCCACGATGATGGCAACACTGGCTGACAACGCCAGTTTATTTTTTAAAGACAAGTTTTTAAACATAGGACAACCTTTGTTTGATTATTTTTATCATCATGCAGTATTAAGCTTTAGTTGCTCGCCTACACAATTGCAAAGATAACCCACCTGCTTTGTGCCCCCTAGTTTAAGAGCCATTCTTTGTATGCTTATCACGGATTTATTTCACACTTTAAAATAAAACACGATACGGCCTGCTTTCATTGGGTCAATGTCGGTCTAACGCTCTGCGACGAATCATGACTCAAAACAACAACAAAATTATTTGAAGTGACTCGAAAGGAAAACCAACGTTCAGCAATACATTACTTATCCATGCGAACAATATGGCAATTTGACATCAAAGCGCCCAAGGATTAGCCACATTACATCACGAATTTATAAATTACTTGCTAGGTTGAGATCGCTGTTAGCGCGCTACAAGTGCTTTCAATTGTTCTACCACTATTACAAGGAAAAATTATGAAATCCTGTTTGAATGTCAGTTTAGCTACCTTGGGTTGTCTAACGGCCCTCTCTTCAGTCAACGTCGCCGCTCATGGCTGGGTTGAGTACCCGAACGCACGTCAAAATATTTGCTATCTTGATGGTGGGTTCTGGGATGATCGTATCCCTAATTCAGCCTGTCAGGCCGCATTCGACCAGTCTGGTGCTTATCCCTTTGTTCAGAGAAATGAGGTAGCTGCAAATGTCGCCAACTACCGAGATATGGCCCACGTACAAGCCATTGTTAGAGACGGAACACTTTGTAGTGGCGGAGATAATGCGAAAGCTGGGCTCGATGTTGCTTCACCGCATTGGCAGAAAACAGCGCTGTCATTAGATGCCAGCAATCAATTTGAGTTGGTGTTTAACGCAACAGCGCCACACAACCCGTCGTACTGGGAGTTTTATCTGAGCAAGCCCGAATACGACAATAGCCAGCCACTCACATGGGCAGACTTAGATTTGGTTGATACTGCAGGTAATGTCGCCGTCGATGCAAACCAAAAGTACCGAATTACGGTTACTCTACCCGCTGGTAGAAACGGGCATGCCGTTCTCTATACCCGTTGGCAACGTGAAGACCCCGCAGGTGAAGGATTCTACAATTGTAGCGACATTACCTTCAGTGGCGATGGCAGCACACCGACTGAGCCAACCGACCCCACCGATCCGGGTAACGATCTTTCCACACTAGGGTATTTCGTTCCACAAGGGTTTGGACCTCTGGAGTCTGGCGACACTGTGCGTTTTCGTACTTTTGATAAAAACGGCAGCGAGCAGCAAGACATCTCGTTGGCAATCACGGCTAACAATACCAGTGAAGAGATTTGGTCAGCAGAACTGGCTGGTCAATTTAACAGCGTCACCAATGGATCTTGGTTTATTGGAATCTGGCATGCTGAAATGAACCACTACATGTTCGACTCATCCAACATCTATAGGAATCAAGTTCATGCTCCAGCGGCGAACTTCAACTATCAGTTATCTTTAGTCAAAGGGGATACGCCTCCTCCAACACAGCCCGATAATGCTTGGTCAGCTAAGCGGGCTTATTCTGAGGGAGAGAAAGTGACTCACAAAGGCCGCGCATGGACCGCACAGTGGTGGACACGTGGCGAAGAGCCCGGCACAACGGGCGACTGGGGAGTCTGGCGCTAGTCTAACCTTACTCTTTTTTGGTACTTATTTTCATCCCCGAGGACGCCTCGGGGACGCTGGCTTATCGAGGAGCCACAGAGAGACTCAGTACCACCCCACCGCGCTTCATCTTCTCTTTCTCCGCTGATAATCGTTTGAAACGTCGCCATCGCGACGGATACCTGATGTAAACGTAACAACCATGAGTGTTATAGCAACTTATTCCGCAACCAATATGCAACACTCTGAGCACAATTTAACCTAACCTGCAAAAACATTACTCCAATTACAAGACCATTAGGTAATCTAAATCGTAATGTGGAACTGTCATTTTTGACTGCTAGAGTTATTAATTTGATTACATAACAATCACGTCAAAAGGCTAGAACCATGGGAATCGCGTATCATACCTATATTGGCAAGCAGGTCACCCACTTGCCCAACCTCCCCTGCCGAACGGCAGGAAACGTTTCTCTTAATACGCCAGTAGGCAATTGCATCGATCGCTTCGGCCGCATCTGGCTAGCAGACACGGCACACAATCGTTTGTTGGTGTTTGATAGAAAAATGAAAAAGTTACTCGCCAGTTTCGGCTCGGTGGGAAGTGGTAGCCAACAGTTTAATATGCCTTTTCGCCTTCTTCCTCACCCAGAAAAACCATGGATTTATGTCAGTGACATCGCCAACAAACGCATCCATATCCTTGAATACAATCAAGCGCTCAACATTCGATCCATTCACCGCTTCGGTGCCGGTGACCCCGTTCATCTCGAAGGACCTAATGGACTCGCGTTTTATGAGGGGAAACTATGTGTTGCTGATGAATTTTACGAAGGGCCTGACAACGAAAGCCGTTTGGTCGTGTTCGACGAAAATGGAAACTGGCTAAGGGATATTAACGTTGTCAATGCACAGCAACCGGTGCATTTTCTGTGGCCACAGGGCCTTAGCTGCGATAACAATGGACACTTATATGTTGCGAATACTGGGTTCTCTACTGTGGTTCGCTGTGACTGGGATGGAAACCCAGTCCCATTTTCCAGCGGAAAAACGTACCTAGACGATATCGACCTTGCTCGAGATGTGTCAATCATCGACAACCGCATACTCATACCGGGGGCGAAGCCGTACTCCGTTGCGGTTTACGATATTGAAGGGCACTTCTCAGGCAGTTTGAGTGGGTTCTTCTCACCGATTCAGGTCACTAAGATGCATCAGGACGTATTACTGATCACTGAGCCCATTCTCGCTTCACTACAAATTCATAAAGTGAATTGGTCCGACTTATCACCAGAACAACCAACAACGACGTTAGTGATCGACCAGTTAGGTGATGAGCGGGTTCGAAAAGGCCAGCTTCATTTTGTGACTTCGGTTGCCGGTGATACCTCACCAACCGCGCAAGGTGGATATACCAGCCAGTACCCTTTGGTCAGCGAATGGTGGGATCAACACTTCCAGCAGCAAGATAAATGGCTCAACTCAATCCATCAGCTCGATGCACCATCCTGGGTGTCGATGACATTGAGCACGCAGCTCGAATGGACGCAAAGGTGGCAACAAACCTGGGTGCGCATCTTCCTAGGCGACCAGTTTGATGACCCAGACCAACTGCTTTGGTTAGTCGATGCCGGTAACTATCAGCTTCAAGCAACAGAACGCAGCCACCCCGATGCGGCAAGACCGGGCAGCTTACCGCTTCTTCCTGGTTCTTTGGGTATCTGCTCGCTTACGCCTGTCACGCCCTTAATTGGACAGCTTAACCCTGATCTCCCGTTACTGGTTGTAAGTAACTATATCAGCGGCATTATTACCATTTACCAATACAACGAATTGATCGGCGAATTGGTGCCTTTCAGCTACTTTGGGGGGTTAGGTCACGCCGACTGGCAACTGTTTAAACCTCAAGGGATCGCGGTGGATCCGATCAGTCGAGATATCTACGTCGCTGACTCTGGCAACAACCGTATTTGCCGTTGGCGATTAAACGCTCAGGGAATTGCCGGCCTAGTGAGTACCTTTGGTCAAAAAGGCCACGGTGACCAAGATTTCTTTACCCCAACGGACATTACTATCACGCCAGACGGGCAAAAATACATTACCGATCAGAACAACAACCGAGTCGTCATTTATGACCGTCATGACAAATACGTAGGCAGTTTTGGCCAACAAGGTTACGGCACAGATAACGACAACTTCTTGCTGCCAACCAGCATCGATTTTGATGAGGGTAAATTGTTTGTATCAGATTTGGTCAACCGCGCGATTAAAGTCTTCGATCAACAAGGCCAGTTTATCGATAGCTTTAGTGGATTTGGCGCTGACCCAAGCAAAGGCGAACTATGGATGCCCTACCTTCTTCATGCGCACAATCAAACCCTTTACCTACCTGACTGCGCTTTGAATCGCGTCAACGTGTATAAAATCAGCTAAGGAGAGCGCCATGACATCAGTATTCGACAAAGCGAAGACCAAACGCCTGAAGCAAGCGACAACCGACATTTCTGAACAATCGGTGCAGGCCAGTGACAAGCTCATTCAGCACTATCAGTGTGTGACTGAGCACTGCCTCAATCAGCCTTCCTCGAGGGAAACTCGTAAAAAGCTTGAGGAGTGGCACCGTGCTCATCAATCTCATGCCATTAATCACACCTTATCTCCACCACATGAAAATTAAGCAACGCGAGCCGAATGGCTCGCTTTTTTATGCAACGTCTGAAACAGGCTGCCTGTCTGATATGACCTTACCATCCTTAATCGTAATAATGCGTTTGGTGCGTTCAGCCAGCGCATTGTCATGCGTAACGATAATCAAGGTTCGTCCTTGCGCATGTAACTGGTTAAACAAAGCTTCGATTTCAGCACCTGACTTGGAATCGAGAGCCCCGGTTGGCTCATCTGCCAAAATAATCTGCGGATCGTTCACCAGTGCTCGCGCAATCGCAACACGCTGTTTTTGGCCACCAGACAACTGATTCGGTTTATGATCGAGGCGATCGCCCAGCCCAACCTGCTCAAGCAGTTTGGCCGCACGCTGGCGACGTTCTTTGGCTTTTATACCTGAATACACTAAAGGCAACGCGACATTATCAAGCGCCGTGGCGTATTCAAGCAGGTTGAAGCTTTGAAAAACAAACCCGATTTTCTGGTTGCGTATTCCCGCTAATTCATTGGCACTCAGTGCTGCTACGTTCTGCCCATCAAGCAAATAGTCGCCATTGGTTGGTTTATCTAAGCAGCCGAGCATATTCATCAGAGTCGACTTTCCCGAACCTGAAGGGCCGAGAATGGAGAGAAATTCCCCTTGCTCAATCGTCAGTTCTACGCCATCTAATGCACGAACTTCGACTTCACCGCTTGAGTAATACTTACAAAGATTCGTCAGTTGAACCAATGCATTATCTGACATAATGACTCCTGATTTTTTGCTCACATCATTCACTTTGTAACGCCTCCATAGGTGTCACCTTAGCGGCGCGATTCGCTGGCAACCACGCTGACGCCACGCCGATGACAACCAGAGTAGCAATCACAATTGCCACCACAACCCAAGAAAGCTCTGGGACAGGTTTGCCTAAACGTTCATAAAAAACATTACCTTCTAGACTGACAGAACCCATCGCCGATACCAATGCGTAAGTGACGGCAAGCCCCAGCGCTCCGCCCATCACCATCGTCATCAGCGACTGAACTAAATAGTGGAGCCGAATCGCCGTCGGTGTCGCGCCCACAGCCATTCGCACACCAATATCTCGGGTTGAACGTTTCACCGTCGCGTACATCACATTGGCAATACCGACGCCCGCTACCGCGAGCGTGACAAAACCAATGATGCCAAGAAAGCTCTGCAAGCCAACGAGAAACTGCTGCATGCTTTTCTGCTTTAAAAACATATCTTCTACTTGAACAATCTGCTGATCAGTCACACTGGCACCATGCTTGCGTGCAATCACCTGACGAATCGTTGCCGCTAACTGAACTCTATCGACACCACTTTTTGGTTGTACGTTGATACCGGCTATATCACCACTAGTATGGAAGCGCTGCCAGGTAGAGAGCGGGACAAAACTGGAATAATTGATTGGCTCGTCCTGCTCGATATCAGCACTGTTTTTTTTCAGTACCCCCACTACGGTGAACTCTTCACTACCAATTTTGACCTTTTCTCCAACCGGATTGACTTTCAGTTTCACGGTCGCAAACCAGTGAAACTCATCTTCAGGGTTAAACAAATCAGCCGCCAATGAGTAACCGAGCACCACGACTTTGCGTTGCTCTTTCTGATCAAGCGAATTAAGCCAACGCCCACCCGGAAGCAGAGCAAGGTTAGCCATAGCTCGAAAGTCAGTGGTGACGGCAAGTGGCTCTCGCCATGTGCCGCGATCGCCGACCGTAATACGCTCGTCCCACAGTGCTGTCGGCGCTACAGCGTTGACTTCCGGCAGCGCGCTGACCACATCGGAATCATCGATTTTGAGCGTTAGTGGTTTACCTTGATGGAACACGCCATAATCTACCGTTGCCATACCACCTGTCAGGTAAATCAGATTGCCATTACCATTTTGCGCAGTTTTCAACACTCCTTGGCGGATGCCCTCCCCTACAGCCAACATGGCGGCAATACACAAAGTCGCCCAAGCAACCGCTAGGATTGTTAACCCCAGCCTCAGCTTCTCTGCTGCCATTTCTTGAAAAATCTGTCTCATTGGTAGCAACATCATTTAGGCCCTCGCACTCAACGCTAACACCGGAGTCAGACGCGATGCTCTTCTTGCGGGAAAGTAAGACGCCATTAACGCTAAGATCACGGTAACCAGTAACGATAATGCAATCGAATCGGGGGTAATCACTGGTGAGCCAATCCACTCTGGTAATGCTAGAGTGCCCAGTAGCGCAACCACTGCAAACGAGATGGTTAAACCTATAGCCGTTCCAACGGCGACCAGTATTAGCCCTTCAATGATAAACTGGCTCAGTACTGATGCTTGAGTTGCCCCTATCGCCAATCGCACACCGATCTCTCGGGTTCGTTCGGTGACTGACAGGAACATAATGTTCGCCACGCCAAGTGCTCCTACCGCCATCGTCATCGCACCGCTAGCGCCAAGAAATATTTGAATTCCGCGCAATATGCCACTGATCACGGCCGCCCCCTCACTCATATCAGGCATGTACACCGCGTCTTTATCGCTTGGGTCAAAGTGAAGCTGCTTAGCGTAAAAGCGCACAATACGCTCTCGAAACGAGGCAGAGTCCATGCCATCAACTGGTTTCATCAATAGCATCCAAGGTTTAGCGTTCCATAGGTCGCGATAGGTGGTTTGCGGGATGAAAACTCTGCGGCTATCACCAAAAGAAATGCCAGTGTCTTCATCACTGAGTACACCAATAACCAAGAAAGGAATGCCATTGACTTTGACCTCCTCACCAATCCCAATCCCCCCATTTGGGCAATCTGATCGCCCAACACAGCAACGCGAGTGTGGCTTGCAATGTCACTCGGTGAAATATTGCGAGAGCCCGTCTGAAGCTTACGCTGCGCAAGAGTAAAGTAAGCAGGGTCAATGCCACTCACTGCGCGAGCTAAGTTTTGCCCTTTGATGTTGGTGACACTGGCATCCCACTTGGCATACACAGATGCGACGTCGTTAACAAAGCCCGATTGCTTAATCATCTCGACTTTATCTTGTGGAATAGCAATTTCACGACGCGCTGGTAACCCTTGCCAAGGCTTAGTAGTTTGAGACGGGAAAACCACCTGCACGTTGTTGATCATAAATGAAAAAGACTGACTTTGATGGCGGTAGAAGCCTTCACCAAGTGCTATCAGCACTACCACAGAGATCACACCCCAGGCGATGGCAATGATCGCCAGAATGCTTTTCATCCGATGCGCGATCAGCGTCTGCCAGGTTTGCTGAAGCAAGCTACTCATGAATGAAAGGCCTGAGAGATGAGAGCCATCGTATTGTCATCGAGCTTGCCAGCCGTTTGTAGCAAACCCACTCGTTGCCGCCAGTAGTTATATAGGTTGTTTTGCAAACGGTTCTTCGCATCAAACAGATTGTTATGAGCATCAATCACTTCCGATGCTTCCAGAAGTCCAGCATCGTAGAGTTTCTCCTTACTGCTCAAAACCTTTGCACGAGACGCGACCACCTCATTGGCCATCAGAACCTGATTCCAGTTGATATCAACCTGAGTAAACTGCTGGACAATGCGTTTCTGAATATCAATTTCAACCCTGCGCAAGTCCTGCTTAGCACTCAATATATTCAGAGACGCTTGGTCGACCTTAGCACGTGTCGCACCGTTGAGATCAATCGGCACACTCAAGGTGAGCCCAGCATTAAACTCGCCGTTAGAATATTTGTCATCGTCGCTGTAGCCAACATTGCCTTTTAACGTTGGGTAATAACCGCCTTGCGCTGATTGGCGTGCAAACTCGCTGGCTTTGACCTTCTGCGCGGCAACTAACAACTCTGGGCTACTGTCTTTCGCCAATTTAAGCCATTGTTCTTGGGATGCAACCAGCATTGGAGGCTGAATCAGGTTGTCGGTACGAATTTGATCCACACGCTCGGGCATCTGATTGATCAGTGCCCCCAGCTCTGCTCTTTTCTCTTCTAACTGCGCCTGTGCGCTGAGGATACCCGCTTTATCGGTCACCAGAGTGGCCCGAATTTCCTCCACATCAATCGATTTGACCTTACCAGCCTGGTAACGTTTTTCGATAATCTTTAGCAGTTTATTACCTTCTTCTAGCTTATTTTTCGCCAATTGAAGGTCGCCTTGTGCACTCGCAAGATCAAGATAGGTCGCCAATAGCTTCTGGGCTAGTTCATTGTGAGCCTGAGATAGCTCAAGCTCCGTTCTCAGGTAGTTGGCTTGTGCTTCATCTAAGTCAGACCAAAGGCTGCTGTCCCATAGTGTTTGAGATAACGTTGCACCGTAGGTATTGGTGTTGTCACTGTCTTCATTCCAGTTTGATGACGCCGTCGCACTCAAAGAAGGCAGTATCGAACTGCGGCTGGAAGCAACCCCGACCTCACCGATTTGAACGCCAATCTTGGCTTTCTCGTAATCGGGATCACTCTGTTTCGCTTGCTTCCACGCTTGTTCAATCGAAATGGCAGAGCTGGGGAAGCTCAAGGTCGTCAACAGTAAAGTGCAACCAATCAATGACAGGTGACGTTTAACCATGAGAGGCTCCCACCATACTGCTATCGAGAATAGCTTCTCCAAGTTCAACACCTTGCAAAACTTCAACATTGATACCGTCAGATAAGCCAAGCTTGACCTGCTGTTTGTGGTACCCGCGCTCAGAGTCATCAGGGATTAATACATTTGGCATGTCACCTTCAAATTGCAGTGCTCGCTCTGGCAAAGTCAGTACATTTTCAGATTTTTTGAGCGTGATCTTTGCTGTAGAAGAGAATCCCGAACGTAATGTCACGTCTTGGGGAATGTTTAACTCACCCACCTCAACTTCAAAACCGTTATCGAAACTTTTGGCTGTCGACGTGTCCTGTGGGGAGTTTAGGTTTTCCGACTGAATGGCCACCTTAGTCAGTACCCCTTCAATTTGAAGATCAGGATAAGGCGCTACGGTGATGACAACCGGCATACCCGAGGTCAGTTGCGCAGCGTCATGTTCACTCACACTACCTTTAAAGATCAAGCTATTCATGTCTGCGAGAGACATCATTTCCGTGGCGGCCTGACTCGATTCCGTCGAAATAATCGGCTCGCCTACTTCCACTTTTCGGTTCAACACCGTGCCATCAATCGGCGCATAAATGGTCGACGTCAGACGAGCATCGCCTATCGATGCTTCACCACTTTGAATCAGTTCAAGGTTTTGACGTTTTTGCAGTACCGTTGCTTGTGCCGATTTGACTTCTGATCGCGCGCTAACGTAATCATCGTAGTTGCTTGGAATAATATTTTGCTTAACCAGACTTTCTAAGTTCACCAATTTTTGTTTCGCTGACTCCAACGCCGCCTCACTGCTCATCAACTCTGTAGACGCATCGGTCAATGCTTTTGGCGTAGGGTTTGGGCGCACTTTAATAAGCGCCTGTCCCTGTTTGACGTTCTCTCCGACCTGAGCGTAAATCTCTCCGACAATACCGTCGATCTGCGATTTAATGGACACCGAGTGTGCTGGAACAATTTTACCTACCGCCACGGCTTCCTTCTCGATTGTACCTTTCTCCACAACCAAGGTCGGCATCACCTCCGGCTGAGCAGAAGATTGTAGATAAAAATACGCGCCACCGCCGAGCAGCGCGATGCTCGCAGCAGACAAAAGCCAACGTTTAGCCATGCTTTACTTCCAATGATTTTTATGTGTAGCCATCTGACTACCCTGAGATTATTAAGTTCCGAAAATCATACAACGTACTCGCTCACCAAATACATCCGCAGATTGTATGAGTTTGTCGGCAAATTCAGACAATTAAAAAAACGACTCAAGTAATACACTCAGGCCGGTCTACAGGAAAGTAAATTAATCTAAATCTATTTTGACAATGGATGAACGCCAAACCTTATACAGCTAAGCTCATCTGTTAGTAAGCTGAAGTAGCGAATCAACACAAAATAATACAAAGGGTTAATTTAAACTTAAGGCAATGAATTAAAAGGTTAAATATAATGTCCATTTTGGGCTTTTTGTTTTTTTAATATGTAACATCTGGCGCGAACACGACCAAATCGCTCCCAACATAAAATGGGAATGATCAATTCTCGAATCGGCATCTCATTTACCATAGAAACGTTTAAATGTTTTGCACCCACTCATCATATAAAATCAATTGCATTTACGTTTTTAGCGACGTATCACTACTCTAAGCACGCACTTTTTACCCCAATCAATTGAAAAATAATTCCAAAGGTGAAGTATGCGTAACGCTAATTTACTGATGCTGTTTCCAATGGCATTCGCTTCTCAAGCTGCCAACGTTGTTGACTACTCGCAAGTTGACCTTTCTCAGGTCCTCAATCCGCCAACTGCACGGGCATTTTCAGCACCTAACCAGCCTCTGGCGTATCAGGATGCCAGTCGTGTTAAAGCAGGCCCGCAAACACTACTTCGCAAACAACAACTGCATTATGGTGTACCGGTTTACGGCCAGTCTTTAGTTGCTCAGGTTTCCGCTCAAGGAACAGTGACACCAGTTGATGGCTCAGTCCTAACCGACATTGACGCCGATATTGGTTCTACCTTACCCATGCTCAACGCGAAGCAAGCGATAGAGCTGGCAAAAGGCAATAGCCAAGGTTTTGCCTCTCAAGCGATTCGCGACCCAAACGCAGAACTCATGATCTGGCAAGATGAGCAAGATATCGCTCGTTTGGTCTACAAAGTCGACTTTATTCAAATGAGTGGAATGGGCCCTTCAAGGCCGATTACGCTTGTCGATGCCAAATCTGGTGACGTGCTTGATCGATGGGAAGGGATTGCTTTCATTGAAGCCGAAGGACCGGGCGGCAATAGGAAAAGTGGCCGCTACTACTTCGGACCCAAAACCCAATATGGCGGCTTTGAAGTCAACCAATACTGCCAAATGGATAGCCCAAATGTCATCACACTCAACATGAACAATCAGCAATACGGTGGGCAAGTTCATCAGTTTGACTGTAACGTCAACAACTACCGTAGCGTAAACGGTGCCTATGCGCCGATGAATGACGCACACTACTTCGGTCAGCGCGTTTTCGATATGTACATGGATTGGCTCAACACCCGACCTATTCGCCAGAAACTGACCATGCGTGTGCACTATGGCTCCAACTACGGCAACGCGTTCTGGGATGGTCGCCAAATGACCTTTGGTGATGGTAACCAATCAATGTATCCACTGGCCACATGGGATGTGATTGCGCATGAAGTCAGCCATGGTTTTACCGAGCAGAACTCAGGGCTGGAATACCGTGGTATGTCGGGTGGGATGAATGAGTCCTTTTCTGATGTCGCTGCGGCCGCACTCAGCCAGTACGTGCACGGTAGCTTCAACTGGAAAATGGGCGAACATGTCATGAAGTACTCTGATGCCATGCGTTACTTTATTCAGCCAAGCAAAGACGGCGTCTCCATTGACCATATCAACCAGTATTACAATGGTATTGACGTCCACCATAGTTCTGGTGTCTTCAACAAGGCATTTTATCATCTTGCCACCAGCTCAAACTGGGACATCAAAAAAGCGTTTATTGCCTATGCCACAGCTAACCAGCTTTACTGGCGACCAAACTCTGATTTTCAGCAAGGTGCAGAAGGGGTCTGTAAAGCAGCTAATGAGCTGGGGTACGACACTTCGGCGGTAAACCATGCGTTCGCTCAGGTGGGGATTCAGGTGACACAATGTTCGGCTGGACAGCCAGATCCTGAACCGACACCGAATCCCGATATCGTTAGCCTACAACTCAATACGCCAAGTGCGATTCAATCAGCGGGTAATGACGTGCAACACTTCGTGCTGAAGAATGCCCCCTCTGAGGATATCTGGGTACAAACCTATAACGGTTATGGCAATGTTGATATGTATGTTGCGATAAATCGTCCTGCTTCACTGTCGGATCATGATTGTGCGTCCACCAACCGTGATAACAATGAATATTGTGGTTTCAGCGGTGTCGAGAATGCCGATGTTTATGTGATGGTCACAGGTGCACGTAGCGCTTCAGATGCTTATGTTGGCGTTAGTGCCTATCTCGAACAACCGACACCAGAACCACAGGACTTGTGTGCTAACTTAGAAGAATGGTCACCGTATTACTATTACCCACAAGGCACTCAGGTGCAGTCCTACGGGAACCGCTTTATCGCTACCCAAACCAACTGGGGCGCCGATCCTTACAGTAACTATTGGTACTGGTCATTTGAAGGCAGCTGCCTACAATAATCGGATAAAAAAAAGAGCCCGCAAGCGGGCTCTTTAGTCAGGAGAACATAGTTACTGTTTTAGTGTCTTATTTCCAAGACCACTGACTGCCGTCAACATCAGCTTGGACCAACCAGCTATTGGAGTTCCATTTCAAAGCGTTATCAACACTATTTTTCAGCTGGCCATTTTCCATTCTCCATGTCTGATTCGGGCGCTGGCTACACGTTTCCATAGTGATACTTGTCCCTTGCTGATCCAGACACAAACCTGGTGCTACCTTGCTGATCATCTTGCCTTCAGCTGTCAGCTGCCATAATTGGTTATCACCGCTGTGACAGCTCCAGCCATACACTCGTGCTCCTGGTGTCGCAGAACTTCCTTCAACGTCCAGACACTGGCTACCCTGAGTAGCAATTTGCTTCCATTGCTCGGCTGGTTGTTCGTCGCCTGAAGCCGCGCTAAACAAAGCTGAAACCACAGAAGTCATAGGTTGAGTGTAACGAGACGCTTTAGGCGCTCGGTCTTGCCAGCTCTGTGGAATTGGCTGAGTCACATCCCATTCACCACTGCCATCATAATAAGACTTCGCTACCGCTTCAGGGGTCGGTGTCCAAAGGAAATCAGGATGACGATTCTGATACCACTCGCCTCCGATGACATTGCCTTGCGCGTCAATTTCTAGGTCGTAGTAATACGTCACTCGCGAGACACCATCAAGCTTAGGCTTGTCGTAGTTTCGATGAGTTGGATTCGTCTCTACCATGTAATCAACTACCATCTGTACACCAACGACTGAGACAGCACGTGATGCACGATACTGGGTGAACTTATCTTTTTTGTAGTCCGCCATCGCGATAGTCACATCGGCTGGATTGCCTGATGAACGGTTGGTCTCTGGGTTAAAGTATTTAACCTGATAACCAAGAATAGGCTGGTTCCATACTTGGTAATCGTATGTCGCATCCATAATCATGCTACGACCAGTAATACCGATCTGGTTTAGTACGGATAAGTGCCAGCTTGCCGGGTTGTTGTCGACACAGTCAGGTTCGATAACACGGCCATTTTCGTCTTTTTCAGGATCCTTAATATTACAGCGACCACCAATAAAACGTGTATTGAACGGCGCTTCTGCCCAAAGCAGTGTGCCTAGAGCTTTGACGTCTGACGGATAGAATTTGAGCATCTCTCCGTTTGCATCAGGCACTGTAATCGACTTTTCAGGACGAGGAAGCATGTAAGCCGCGGCTGCCCAGCCATGACAAAGCCCCATCCAGCGCTCTACTTTGCCCTGAGACTCATAGTAACCTTTACCTGAATCCCACGAACGCTTGGTCAGCGTAAAGTTTTTATCGCCAACCAACAAATCATACTTTTCTGCCGGAGAGAGCAAGTGGCGCTGCTCATTCGAGTAACTCTCTAGCGGTTTGATAGTGTGTGAAAAGTCGTAGTATTCCTGCCAATCTGACGCATAAAGTTCACGGTCAGAGTAGCGCCAAGCCGCTGCACCAGAGTACAGAGGCCAGTAAGTATCAGACCAAGGCTGAACATCCAGATACTTCGAATCTGGTGCAGCGTTATCCAATTCAACCAGATTACGAATCAGCGCATTACCGACATCAACCAAACGAGCTGGGTTGTCGTTGTTGAGGTTTGCAGAGAATCGAGGAGCAATAACTGGCTCCGCTCTTTCCATAACCGTTTCGCGCATTTGCTCTCTGAAACGCTCAAGATCCTCAGCGCTCATGGTTTGATATTCGTCTCCTTCTTTCTCTGGTAACGCATCCATGACTTTTTGCGGATTGGCGTGAAAATCCGTCATAAACGCATCTATGCCTGTATTGTCCGCAATAGCGGTCAAAGGCACCGAGATAGACAACAAGGTGATGATTTTTTTCATTATATAACTCTACGTTGTTAGTTTTCGTGTTTTATCAGCCAGAGTGATACCTCTACTCTTGGCGGCAGGTAGAGTGGTGATCTTTGTTCTGTAAATCAATCGAGAAAATCAACCAAACATCAGAACCGTGAATAATTCCAACAAAAAACAGGCTGGGTAATTCAGGGTTTATCTAGAACTATTTTTGTTTATATATGAGAAGGTTAGTTGCAATGCCCTATTTTTGTTAACTTTGCTGTGCGAACAAAAATGCCCGCGTAACGCGGGCATTTCGATGACTTGGTCAATTTTTACTCTTCGCTGAGCAAATCTAAGAAAAAAGCGTATTCCAATGCATCTTCTCGTAAACGCTTAAAGCGACCAGATGCACCACCATGACCTGCCTCCATGTCTGTTTTAAACAGCAGCACGTTGTTATCCGTTTTCAATTCACGCAATTTCGCCACCCATTTCATTGGCTCAAAATACTGAACTTGCGAATCATGCAGGCCTGTTGTCACTAACATGTTCGGGTAGCTCTGCGCTTTGACATTGTCGTAAGGTGAGTAGCTCAGCATGTAATCGTAGTATTGCTTGTCGTTCGGGTTACCCCATTCGTCGTATTCATTGGTTGTCAGTGGAATAGACTCGTCCAGCATGGTTGTGACCACGTCGACAAACGGAACATGAGCAGCGATACCTCGATACAGCTCAGGCGCCTGATTGATAACCGCCCCCATCAGTAGGCCTCCCGCCGAACCACCGACAGCAAACACTTTATCTTCTGCACCATAGCCAGCTTCCGTTAAACCTTTGGTGACATCGATAAAGTCATTAAACGTATTCTGCTTGGTTAACTTTTTACCGTCTTCATACCAAGGTCTTCCTAACATCTCTGAACCACGGATATGGGCAATGGCATAGACGAATCCGCGATCCAACAAACTCAGCCGCGCTGAGCGAAACGTAGGATCTATGGTGTGACCGTATGAACCATAACCGTATTGATAGATAGGATTCGTGCCGTCTTTTTTTGAATTTATCCTTGCGGTAAACCAGCGAAACCGGCACTTGCTGACCATCTCGAGCGGTGATCATAATACGTTCTGATTGATAGTCATCAGCATCAAAATCACCCAGCACTGGCGTTTGCTTCATGATTGCAGATTCACCGGAGTTAAGGTCAAAATCATAATAAGTGCCTGGCGTGGTAAGGCTACTGTAATAAATCCGAACTTTTGAATTATCGAGCTCTAGGTTGCCAGTCATATAAGCGGCAAAGGCTGTGTCGTTAAAGACTAATGGAAACTCCTTGCCCGTGGAAAGCTGACGCACCTTAACCGTGGTTAAGCCCTCTTTGCGCTGCTCATACACTAAATGGTCTTTAAACAAGGTGAAATCGACCAGTTGAGTTTGATTATCTGCGGCAATAACATCCTGCCATTTTGAACGGTCATTAACCTGATCTTTATGTACCTTCATTAAACGAAAGTTCACAGCCTGATAATTGGTGTAGATATAGTACCAGTCGCCGAGCTTGGCGATACTGTACTCAATGCCTTCTTCTCTTGGGTAGAAAGGTTGTGCCTTAGCTTCGGGATCATTGGCATCAATAACAGAGACCCCGCTTGTCTCCGTACTTGAGTGGAAGATATAGACTTGGTCGCCATCTTTACTCTTGCCTAACGACATGTAATACGCACTATCATCTTCTTGATAAATCAACGCATCGCTGCTTTGTGGCGTTCCTAACACATGTCGATAAACTTGGTAACCCAGCAATGTCTGAGGGTCTTTCTTAATATAGTAAAACGCTTGGTTGTCATTTTGCCAAGCCACACCGCTCGATGCCCCTTCCACTTCATCATTGAGATACTCGCCTGTGGCAATATCTTTGACTCGAATAGTGTAAATACGGCGGCTTAAGGTATCTTCTCCATACGCCAGCAAATTCTCATTCGGGCTAACATACAAACCACCAGTGCTGAAAAACTCATGCTCTTTCGCCAACTCGTTAACGTCTAAAATGACGGTCTTATCTGTCCCTGAGAAATCTTTGGCACGCTGGTAGATAGGGTACTCATTGTCGCCAGATACTTGGTTCGAATAGAAATAACTTCCTTCTCTTACAGGCACTGAACTGTCATCTTTTGCGATACGTCCTTTAATCTCTTGGAATAACTTTTCCTGTCGCTGCTCAGTGTGTTTTAACACCGAATCCGTGTATTGATTTTCTTTTTCGAGATGCGCCAATATCTCGGCATCTTTTCGTTCATCGTCACGCATCCAGTAGTAATTATCTATACGACGCTCACCGTGATGATTAAGCGCATAGGGTTCTTTTTTAGCAACGGGAGCCGGAACTTGCTGTACTGCAAATTCTAATTGAGAAGGTTGAGCCACAGTTTGCACTCCTTGGGAACTGCACCCGGCAATAAGCGCCACAGATACAGCTAATGTAGTTAAGGGAAAACGCATCTATCGATCCTTAAAGCATTCATCAAGCTGACTTATCTCACTCAGTGAACACATCGGTAAAACAGCTTAGATAGTGAAGCGCTACTGTTATAAAACTCAGCAAAAGAACTCCAATATCTTATATTTAACAGTCGGTTACGCTATCAAACATACATTCAAGGTTCAAATAGTATTAAGGGTTATTATGTCGAAAGTAAGCAATCACTGACAAGCTAAAACTGGGCAAACAATACGTCCTCCATTCACCTGAATCGCAAAGTGGCTAAATTTCACTAAGAAACACAACAGAGTGTCATTCGATTTTGAGACATGCAGTCAATAATCATTAATTTGGTTAATTTAAAGGTTAAATAATGCATTATCACTGGTCTTTCAGTTAGATTAATGTGCACACAAATTAATATCATTACTCTCATCTCTTTCAATGACTTAAGGTGCATCATGGCTGTAACAGTTAATGCAAATGGCGGCTGTGCCAATGCCAAGAACGAAGGCAAGGATAAGCCACGCACCCCATGTGTACACCGTAAAAATGGCTCGCCGGTCAACCACGAATTAGTCAACACAGACGGCGAATTAATGACGAAAAAAGGCAAGTTGGAGATAGGAAAGTGAATGAGGCAGCTTACATTCTGTTCCACCGTACCATTGTCGAGCGTATCATGGCGACCAATCCGATTAACACCACCTTTATACCCTGTGAATAATGTAATTAAATCAACAGCCCTAATAATGGCTACCCCGCTATTGGTAGATATAATCTGACAGGCACCGAGACGAAAAGTGGGTAACTGTCAGATCAAGTCTGAATTGGTATACTTAAGGCCCCACCCGCTCAACGATATCGGCGTATCTTTCGCTGGCCATTACAGGAATAAACTCCGTAATAACGTAACTGGCTGCACCACTTTGGATAAATGGGTCTGACGCTAATACGTCGACCAGTTCTTCCTTGGTTGGATGGGCCGAAATCAATAAACCACCCGTTCTTGGCACTTTTCTACCACCAAACATCAGTAGATTCGACTGATACTGCTGCTCCAAGTATTTTTTATGCTGCTCCGTCAACGCTGGAGTAATCTTGCTCATGTCTGTGAAATTTAGATCAACCAAATACATCTCTGCCTCGCTTTACGATGAGTTAAATTGTAAAATGCTACTTATTTCGTAGCAAACTATAACGCTACTAATTTAGAAGCGCAAGAGAAATGAAGACACCAATACCAAACACACCGGTTCGAGGCTCCACATCTGGTATAGCGATTATGGCTGTATTTGATTTGCTCGGAAGGAAATGGAATATGAGAATTCTATGGGAACTCAACGCAAAGCCATTAACCTTTAGAGCGTTGCAAAGCCAGTGCGAAGGAATGTCTCCTTCTGTTTTGAACAGCAGAATTAAGCAGCTTTCAGAAGCAAAGCTCGTCTGCAAAACAGAACAAGGCTACACACTGACCCCACTCGGCTACTCTCTGATGCAAACACTCGACCCTTTGAGAGATTGGGCAGCCGCTTGGGAAGACGAACTGGAGCATTAACCGCCATAACGAGCCTGACCATTACCTGCAATTAACTTGGGTGGCTGTCGATTTGATCAAGGATGTGTGCCCGCTTAACGGCTAACCCTAAACCGTTTGCTGACAGACCTCTAAGATTTTGTTGCGCAGCCAAACATGGGCAGGATCATAGTGCAGTTTTTCATGCCATATCATTGTAGGGCTAAATGAAGGTAAGTTTATCGGTAATTCAAGTAGTTTAATTGGCATTGTTTTGGCCATTTTGTTGGCTAACTGACGGGGGGTTGTCAATATCAAGTCACTGTCGGCCACGATGTTAAAAGCCACGAGAAAATGGGGGACTTTAGCAACCACCCTTCGAGTCAGTCCATGCTGCTTTAACGCGACATCTACAGCACTGTGTCCGTGCCCCGTAATAATTACCGACACATGGGACATAGCCACGTAGTTATCTAGCGTCAGTGGCTGGCTAGCAACAGTATGCCCCTGACGAACAACACATACGTAGTCTTCATCATACAGTCGTCGGCTATAAAACCTTGCTGGCAAATTTTCAAACAGACCGATTGCCAGATCGGCCTCTCCTTGAGCAATAAGATCAACATTATCACGCGTTGATGGAGGCACAATTAAGTCCATTTTCGGTGCTAAACAAGCAAACATTTTTATCACTTCTGGCATCCACAGAAATGCCAAGTGATCGGCCGTGGCGATGCTAAATTGGCCAGATGCTGTTTCTGGTGAAAACTCAGCAGGGACAACAATTGCACGTGCGTCATCTAGTAACTTAGCCACCTGAGACGATAAGGCTAAAGCTCTTGGTGTCAGTTCCCACCCTTTCGCCGTTCGTACGATAATCCTGTCATTTAAAACATGGCGTAAACGTCCTAAACCCCGGCTCGCCGCAGGTTGACTCAAACCAAGCCGAGCACCAGCCTGAGTGACGCTGCCTTCTTTGATCAGGGCATCAAACAATTTGAGTAAATTCAAATCGACCTGGTAGACATCCGCTTTTTGCATACTGGTTATATCCTACATGCATTTCAATTATGTTGAGCAAATCTATACCATTCCTATATCAAAGTCTACGTTACGCTTAACAGGAAAAAGTCTATGAATACGAGTAAGTTATATGTGATCACGGGTGCGACTGGACGCACAGGTTCGGCCGCTGCCAAAACATTGCTAAACGCCAATCATCGGGTGAGAGTCATAGTACGCGATGCATCAAAAGCACAGGAATGGATAAACCTAGGAGCCGAAGTCGCTGTCGCTGATCTGAGTCACTCGTCGGATCTCGCTAAGGCATTTACCGGCGCTGACGGAGCTTATATTGTCAGTCCGCCACAATACCAGTCACACACACTGTTTACGCAGGCTGAACTGATGGCGCAGTGTATTGCACAAGCCGTAAACAAAGCCAAGTTGCCAAAAGTGGTCGTATTATCTTCAATCGGTGCAGACCAACCGACCAATACCGGCTGGATCGCGATGAATCGCCTCCTCGAGACGGCGTTAAAAGATAGCGGCGCTGCGGTAGCATTCTTGCGTGCGGCCTACTTCATGGAAAACTGGGCACCGCTCTTAACCGTCGCTTTAGAACAAGGCCAACTGCCTAGTTTTCTCTCTCCTACAGACCGCAAGCTGCCTATGATCGCGACCTCTGACATTGGCAAAATAGCGGCTAGCACGCTTTGCGAAGATTGGAACGGTATCCGAGTGATCAATCTTGAAGGCCCTAGCAGCTATTCACCAAATGACGTCGCAGCGCATTTAACCACCAAAGTAAACGTGCCGATTGAGGCAGCCACCATTGCCGAATCCGATTGGCCACAAGCGGTGTCACAGAATAAGTTTTCCCCCCAAGCCTTAGCTGGATTCATTGAAATGACACAAGGGCTCAACTCAGGCCACATTGCTTTTGCAGAAGATTCACAACTGGAGCACATCTCCGGGACCATCAGTCTCCATCAAGTTATTGACTCACTGGTTGGCCGCTGATCACTATCAAAGCGAGCTTGATGCTCGCTTTGTTCATGTCCCCATGCTGAGTGTAATGGTCCTCATAGTTCGAGATTCTGTCGGTGAAAAAGAGCAGCGATGATCACAAACGTCTTTATTACAACGATAACTGAAATCGAAACATCGGGTATTTTAAGCTCATCGAGCAATGAACATCTTGAACAATAATCTGAGTACTGATTCGACATCCCATTTAATAAGCCTAGTTAAAAACAAATACTAATTTAACACCTACTAATATTTTGGACCGACCAGTGATTGTAATTAGAAAATAAAGAAAACAACATATCATTCCAATTTATGAAATGTGACATTGGATAGATTATGGTGATATTTAGTTGTATTCATATTTATTTAACCACAGTCTTATTATTGAGAAATAATTGGCAGTTATAAATTTTATCGCATAGACAAAATACGAAATTACATACCCTATCGTTAATTTATCAAGCCGATGATATGAGAATCTTTCTATGACTCATTTAAACGCTAGATAGGGGTATGGCGTCATATTTACCATGTAATTTTGGGCTAAAAAACAGGAGGCGACTAATAATTAAGTGATTGAAATTTAAGAAGTAAACGAGCAATTTCATCAGAAAAATATAATATCAAGGAACATAACTTTGAAAATAAAAAACATAAACGCGCTTAGCTTAACAGCGCTAGCCTTGAGCATCTCTACACCAGCTATGGCTCAGCTATCAGATAAATGCGGTGCCTACGTCAATCGCCAAGCTGGCTCTAACCCCACGACGGGATATGACGGCGGTGGTGTCGCAATACTGACCGCCAACCAGATTATTACGACTAGTTTATCCTTGTTACAGCTTTCGACCGCCGAAAAGGTTTTCCCTTTTGCTTCGTTGTGGCTGAGAGGTTTTACCGAAGAGAAAACCAACGCACCGGATGCCGAGTTGGTTGGTTGCTTACAGGAGTTTGATCAAAGAGTATCAACACTTGAAGAGTATAACTTGTTTGGTGAAGCCAAAATTGAAATTACTAACAATAGAAACTACATCAAAACTAAGATCATTGATCAAAGTGACTATTCCGCACATAAAGAAGGATATAGAAAATACGATTCTGTTGCTGAAAAGCTTGGTGGAACGATCAACTACTTTTTGAATTCAACTTCTGGTCGTTCAGGCAACAAATACAGAGCGATAAAAAATGACGCCGTCATTGCCATGCTCCATTCTAAGATACTCGCATTTGCCCACAACTTAGAATACAACGCCTATTGTGCACAACGAGGCGGTTATGCGTGGAATAATAACGCGATCAACATGATGGCGACTCCGTCAGCCGCGAACTATGGCCAAATGGATTACGCTGCAATGAAAACCGCCGCAGACCAATCATGGCCGAGTGAAGACTTGATGACGTGGCGTAATAATAGAGCAGGATGCGAACTGGGCCGAGATGCCTACTCTAGATTCAAGAATCTATTAGCTGAGAGAGTTGGCACTAGCACAGTGGCTGAAGCACTTGCCAATCTCGGTTTAACCGTCACCCTACGGCCAGACAGTAACTTCCTTTCTGTTGCGATTAACAATGTTGGCGCCTCAAAGCTTTACCAATACCGCAAAAGTGTCGTTGGACAGTGCCACACTCGATTCAGACATTTTCAATCAGGCAAGAATCGACACGGAACTTTCATCATAGGCACTCGTGTGTGGGCCAGTGCTGAAGACTATGGACCAGCCAGTTCCGTTAAGTTTAATGTCTCTGATATGGAAGGCACGGGGAGTTATAAATCGAAAGTCGACCAGTTGAAACGAGAATGTGAATCATGGCGAAATCAACGTTTTAATGTCGCCTATGGTGAAGTTCGAGCTTATCTCAATTCTATCAAGACTATGCTTGAGTCCATCTCCCTAGTCGATTACATCCGGCCGGTCAATGAACTGGCGGGTAAAGCGCTTCCTTTTAAAACCTATAATATTAACTCGATACACCCCGAGTTCCCTCAAGGTTACATGTTAGTGCCTCAATTCACTGCCAACTTGTCCGGAGACATCTCAGGTAACTTTAATACCTATCAGATAAAACGTACGCCATACAACCAGTACCTGAAGCACAGTTACTCGATGGGCGTCACCACCAGCACTGACGGCTCTAGCACCGACAGCCATTGGGTGTTCTCACAAGCGTGGCCTGGGGGAGCGAAGCAGATCAAAAACCGCAGCACTGGCCAGTGTTTAATAGTCAATGACAAACAATTTAGCGCCACAGATTGTCAAAACTCATCAGCACAGTGGGATAATCGCAGTTTGGTTGGTGACCCGACAGCGACTCAAGTGTTGTTGAGTTCAACTAGCCATAACAATCGATGCTTAGCACTGGATGGCCCGATACAGGATTTAAGCCGCCTGATCGCGACCAATTGCAACTCAAACAATGCCACTCAGCAATTTCAAGCTGGCCCAAATGATACGCTAAAAGTCGGTAACTTATGCCTAGATGTTTTCAAAGGAAATGCGGCTGTCGGCGAGAAAGTCATCTCTTATAACTGCCATGGTGGTGCCAACCAGAAATGGATGTTGAAGAACAATGGTTCAATTCAGAGCTTTATGAACAACGACAAAGGAGAGGCACTCTGTCTGGAAGTGGATGGCAGTGGTAGTAACGTCACACTGCAGATATGTAATAACGACCAGATTAGACAGAAGTTTACGCGGCCAGCCACCCCATTGAAGGCACAACTGGTTCTGCACAAAAGCACGTTTAAAGGTCAATGCATAGTGGCAAATGGCGGCACGGTTACGACTGGTACTTGTAGCAAAACGAATGCAAACCAGCAATTTACCCTCGCTCAACACAACAGCATTAAGATAAATGGACAATGTTTAGAGTACTCAAATGGCAATCTCAGCACACAAAATTGCCACTATGGCTCGAACCAAGCATGGGAGCTAAATAGTGATGGCGGTATACAAGCTCAAGGCACAGCACAATGTTTAGAGCCGGCGACCAACAACAACGTGATTTCATTTGGATTGCAAACATGCAGTAGCACCAATCCCGCGCAAAGGATTATTCGAAAAGCCATCTAGTGACCCTATTGAACCCAATGAGATGGCGCAGTCAGTGTTTGGATTCGTTCCAGTCAAACGACTACCGATTGATCTAAATAGCAAACGCCGCTAATACAGCGGCGTTTTTATCGGTAAAATTAGCATTTTAAGCCTGCGTATTTGCCATTGTGCGCGGTAAAATTATCCTACGCCCCCTTCCCCCAGATAGAGCGAACATTCATCAAGCATAAGGTTGGAAAACCACACGTTTGATATTAATCCGTTGAATACCCTAAAATCGCTCAGAATCACCGCCTTTCAGCACTTAATCTCTGCTAGGTTTGCTCCCTGATAGTGATACAATCCCCGCATTAGAATGACCGAGATACTTTATGTTTATCCATCACGTTAACGGCATCGACTGGCTGGTGATTACCGCTTTTGAAGAACTGAAACCTCTATTTATCGAAGACGCAGGTACGATCCCCTCATGTTTCTCTGCTGCGAGCGAACTGAACCTGATTGATCAAGCCAAGCGCCGTTATGGATATTTGCCCACACTCAGCGGCATTATTACCGATACTGGCACCTTTCAACGCCAAGGTGACCAAGAAGACTTGAATCCACAGCTTGCCTGCTTAGTCGAGGGGCGTGGTCGAGTGTTTATCTATCACGGCGGCTTTGTCGCTTTTGTCGATGACGAGCAAACCTTTATTACTCGCATGGACTGAGGATTAGTCGGTAAGTTGAAGTCAGCGGATGGCCCCCTTAAACCACCTAGCAAAACGAGTGGCTAAAAAATCTGTGAGACAAAACCAGCGTTGTGTAAATGGTGCCTGTCCTGATTAATTCGCAATTCGCTGATTAATTCGTGAATAATTCGCGCGTTTGCTTCACACCCTAATAGAGCAAAGGACATCTCTATAACACTCTAAACGATAAAAAAAACAAACCTTAACGACAAATATATTTTGTTGTTCAGTTGACCTATCTACGAATATCTTTCGCATATCAATAACCCTACTTAATCGAGACGATTGCGATGTCTTTTCAAGAAATTCGACAAGGTAAAACGCACTTCTATGATAACGTTCATTTTCCACGCGGATTTTGTAAATCCGGGGACTTCACGTTAGCTGAAGGAGATATCCTAACCTACTTCGGTAACACACTACTTGGACTCGAAAGCGGTGAACTCTCACCAGAAAGCCAAGCGGAAACTGATTTTCTAGAGGTTGTGCGAGGGAAAAAAGAAGCGAGTTCGAAATTAGAGCGTACTTGGATGAAGTATGTAACGCTCTCTCGTGGTAAAAAACGTTTTCACACTCTCAATAGCAAGCCAGCAGTCGCTGATGATGACTACAACAATTACGATTTAGTCGAGGACGAATAATGCACATTTGTTTCCTTATGTACCCTTGGGAGCGTGTGTGCCCAGAAACAGATACTACTCTTCGCCTTGTTCATGAATGTGCCGCACGTGGGCATACTGTAGCAATTACAACCACCAGCGGATTAACAATCCGCGACAGTACTGTATTTGGCTTCTGTAACGTTTTAAAAAAAGGGCAGAAAGTCTCTGAGAAAATTCCAGCTTTCTACCGCCAAGCTGACTTCTCAAAGGCACGTCTACCTATGGCTGGCTTTGACGTCATCTTCATGCGTGCTAATCCACCTTTAGATAACCTGGCACTTAACTTTTTAGACTCCATCAAAGACGACACTCTTATCATCAACGATCTAGAAGGTCTGAGACTCGCAAACAACAAACTCTACACCGCAAGCATGGGCGGTGCTGCGAGTAAATTTATCCCCGCAACACACGTATCTAAAAACCGTGATTATTTGCAACGCGTACTTGAAGAAAGCGACAGTGAAAAAATGATCCTCAAACCGTTAAATGGTTTCGGTGGTCATGGGGTGATTGTCATTGAGAAGAATGCTCAACAAAACTTCCGTTCATTGCTAGACTTCTACATTGGTGAGGGCGACCAAAGTAACTACGTTATCCTCCAAGACTATATTGAAGGTGCAGAAGAAGGCGACAAGCGTATTTTAATGCTCAATGGTGAGCCGATTGGTGCTATGAAACGCGTCCCAGCAGCGGGAGAGTTTCGCTCTAACGTGCATGCTGGTGGTCGTGTGGTTAAACACAGTATTACCAAAGAAGAAAAGCGCCTATGCGCAGCGATCGGTCCAAAACTGGTGCGTGATGGCCTTTACTTTACCGGACTGGACGTCATTGGCAATAAACTGGTCGAAGTAAACGTTTTAAGCCCTGGTGGCATTATGCGCATTAATAAGCTCAATCGCGTACGTCTTCAACGTCAGGTTATCGATTTTGTAGAGAACATTGTGAATTCAAAACACGTTCTACAGCAAAGAAAGAGTACCTTCCGCACGGCAGTCGAGAATGCCCACATTGAACCATAATCAGTACTCACTTAAAGAAATGCTCTCGCTGATCCAGCGAGGGCAACCTTTCTCTGGCGAACTCATCGATGCAGGCTGTTTGGTCAAAATTGATGAGTACCTTCCCGTTGTTTGTACTGCCATTCATGCGGGGTCTCGCTTGCGAACTGATTTAATTCATCGCTGTGTTCTGAATAAGTCTGAGCGTTTGTTCGAAGAAGATCCTTTCACAGACGATATGATTGCTTCGCAGCCAATTACCATCATCGGCCTTGATTCAAGATTTGAATATGACCTTAACCGTGCATTAACCTTAAGCACCTACTACAAGTCAGCATGGAATCGTTTGGTGTGGAAGAAACCACTCAGCGCCAAGCATCGAGCAGAAAGCCATCGCAAACACAATGCGTTTTATACTATCTACGAAGCCATCATCGCCAAGCTTGAATCCCTACACAGCAGCGTTGTGGTGTTTGATATGCACTCCTATAACTACAAACGCCAAAGCAGTGATGCACCAGTCTTTAACGTTGGTACCGCACAGATTGATATGGAGCGTTGGGGGTCAGTTGTACAACGTTTTTGCTCTGAATTAGCGAAGGTTTCATTACCAAATATCACCACAACCGCTGAGATCAATGGTGTATTTGAAGGTAGAGGCTATCTGATATCACACACCAATGCCCATTTTGACCGCACTTTGGTTTTACCAACAGAGGTCAAAAAGGTGTTTATGGAAGAAGAGTCAGGCACACCATACCCGTTAGTTCTAGAGGCCCTTCAATCTGGGTTAAAGGCATCATTTAGCCAAACTAGCGCTTTTCTACATCGAAAGTTCAATAAAAAACGTAGCATCAACAAAGCCAATATGCTGAGCTCACATATTGAACCCAACCTAATCACTGTTGATAAGCAGCTGTATCAATTAGCAGGTAAAGTCGAAACATTAAAATACGTCAATCCGACCAATCTGCAGGCTGAGTTCAAACGTTTTGAGTCAGCGCCTAGTCGATACACACCTAACTATCGTTATCGACAACTTCCTATTAACGTTAGTGAATTCAAACAAAAGCTCTACCGGTTACCGATAGAAACCATTTCTGACCCAGATATGCGCCATCTGTACAACGAGATGGTACAAAAGCTAAACGACAAAATGGACTTACTGACGTCAGTGGGTAGTGAAGCGTTTCTTTATAATGCGCTCCGCTACCATGGTAGACCAGACGAAAAAGATCTTAATAATGCGAGATTCCTTTTATACGCCAAGCTGCTTGATGAGGGGAATAGTGAGCCACTCGATTCAGCGACTGCTCTAAAACACCTCTCACGAGCAGCGGTGAAGATGGGCATGCGATGCAAGGTAACTGGATCTAATACTCTGGCCGCCAAGGCGATGGTGACAGCTAACCCGCCGACTCTGTATGTGAATAGCAAAGCGATTTTTTCAACTCGAGAGCTAGAACGGTTGGCTCAACATGAGCTTGGTGTACATATGGCGACTAACTATAACGCTCGCTCCCAGCAACTGAAGATCCTGAGATTGGGTCTGCCTGGCTCAACGGTATCGCAAGAAGGTCTAGCGATTTTAGCGGAATATAAATCAGGCTATTTGTCTCATGAACGCTTGAACATGCTGGCAAAACGTGTGCTCGCTGTAGACTCAATGCTGAAAGAGCATAACTTCTACCAGACATACAGTTATCTACACGACGAATTAAAACTTGACAAGGTAAGTGCTTTTTCACTGACCACTCGTGTATATCGCGGTGGCGGTTTTACGAAAGACCATCTCTATCTGAAAGGGTTTTTACAAGCCCTAAACATTGAAAAATCTCGCTCAATCGACAACTTGATGGTCGGAAAATGTAGCTTCCGCTATCACGATTTGTTAGATGAGCTAATGAACCGTGGCTGGCTCAAAAAACCGACATTCCTACCGACGGTAAGCAGACCCGATAATCGTGACCACACACTTGATTATTTGATTGAGTCGTTGGTGATATAGAGAGGACACACCAATCTACCCACCCTAAAAAAGCGAGCACTAAGTTCTATGGAATCCCCTGATGATTTTGATGAAAATCATCAGGGGATTCCTGCAAATTTGAGCAACGACTGCTACTCAACGTAGTAAAGTGACCACTCGCAAACCAATCTTCCCGAAAGACAGATTGGACAAAGCTTGTTCGCTATTTGATCAATTCTACGCTACATGAATTAGCTTCAACGTTAACCAAGAGGCTGATAGTAAACCGTTGAACGAGCAATATTGAGCAGTTCACATTGGCGTTTAATTGGCAATGGTGTGGATTTAACCAGCGGGAGTTTTCGCTGGGCTCGGTCTAACGACCGAGTACTCTGGCCAAAAAATCATTTTCCATGGTCAACTGACCGATCTTGGCATGAAGGTTGTATTTTGAGCCAATTCAGCGACCGTTTTGTCACCTTCAGCAGCCGCTAATGCCACCTTAGCTTTACATTCAGGAGAGTGGTTTCTACGTTTTCTAGTCATAATCTGTTCCAATGTTTCTGGGTACTATCACAACCGATCAATCACTTAAAGTCATGTCCGAAAATTGGGGGCCACTTCTCTTCTCAACTTCATTCAAACACCTTAGCTTCCCATAGCTTGTTAAAATTATTCCTACGTAAACCATAACTATCAGTACCGCTATCACGACCTTTAGTGAATCATTGTTCTACCGAAACAATCCACTGCGCACTAAACCATCGAATTTCAATAAAATATGGTATTTATGGACTATGAAACTGTGGCTCCATAGGGTCTTGAGATTGTTCTGGGAACTTCTCATAAATTTCAGGTGTAGAAAGAAGCGAACCAGACCTAAAAATCTCCCCTTTCAATTTAGATTGCTTTTCACAGCGCTCTAGAAATAATCTCACGCTTTTAGTTGAAGAGACATCATGCACACTAACATGACATTCATTATTAAATGAAGAGAGCAAATATCGGTAATCATTAATATAAAAGTAGACGTCATGCCCTTGTAAATTAGGCCCTAAACGGGCGTGATAAGTTAAAAAGCGCCCTCTTGGTGGTTTTTTATCACTTGGGAACTCTAACTCGATACTACCTACATCTCCATAGCGGTATTTCACGTAGCCAGTATCAGGGCTGTAATGCTGATAAGCGCACAAAGACGCTAGTTTTCCATTTTCTAGTTGAGCATTAAAATAGATATCTTCATCATCTTGACAGAGTGTCCGATTCAAAGTGTCATCTTCTTTAATGATCAACGGATGAGCATAAACTGTTGGTACACATACAACGTTAACAATTAGAGCCGATAATAACCTTCTCAACTTCATTCAAACACCTCAGCGTCCCATAGCTTATTAAAATTATTCCTACGCAAACCATAACTACTAGTACCACTATTAACAATTTCCGTCACCGAGTTAATAGCGGAATCCTCTGCTCCAGCATCGGCTTTCAATAAGGCAAAAAAACCGCCATTGCGAGCTTTAGTGACTCATTGTTCTACCGAAACAATCCACTGCGCACTAAAGCATCGAAGTTCAATAAAATATGGTATTTATGGACTATGAAACTGCGGTTCTATAGGATCTTGAGATTGCTTTGGGAACTTCTCATAAACTTCAGCTTCATCAAGAAGCAGCCCCGTTCTGCGTCTATCTACTTTCAATTCAGATTGTTTTTCACACCGCTCTCGAAATAATCTCACGCTTTTAATTGAAGAGACATCATGTACACTAACACTACATCCATGATTAAATGAAGAGAGCAAATATCGGTAATCATTAATATAAAAGTAGACCATATGCCCTTGCAAGCTAGGCGACAAACGAGAGTGATAAGTTAAAAAACGCCCTCTTGGTGGTTTTTTATCACTTGGGAACACTAACTCTACACTACCTACATCTCCATAGCGGTATTTAACGTAGCCAGTATCAGGACTGTAATGCTGATAAGCGCACAAAGACGCTATTTTCCCATTTTTTAGTTGGGCATTAAAATAGATATCTTCATCATCTTGACAGAGTGTCCGATTCAAAGTGTCATCTTCTTTAATGATTAACGGATGAGCATAAACTGTTGACAAAAATACAACGTTAACAATTAAAGCCAATAATAACCTTCTCAACTTCATTCAAACACCTTAGCTTCCCATAGCTTGTTAAAATTATCCCTACGCAACTTATAACTATCAGTGCCACTATTAACAGCTCTCGTTACCGAGTTAATAGCGGAATCCTCTGCACCAGCATCGGCTTTCAAATAGACGTTGTTGACTAACCAAAAGTTCGCTGCCGAGCGTGTGGCATACTTAACCTCCAACAATATCTCCGGATGATTAACCGCATCGATAATATCATCAGGCCAGCGCGCTTGGTGAGCGGCATGCCATTCATTAAAAGCAGTGTAGTTATCACGGCCAGTTAACTGCTTCAACCCTCGACCTCTAAAATTCCAACCGTCATCCGTTGTTAAGTAATCACCGTTACCTAACTCGTCTTCCCGACCTCCGTATATAACATTAAACAGCATGCGTTTATCATCTTCAGATGGCCTTGTGCCATCTTTTTTTACAAAAAAACCATTTTCTTTTCTATCGATGCCCAGAACATCAATATATCGTTTGCCGGGATGAAGTTTATGATCTGCTGGGTATTTTCTCTTTCTCCCTGTCTCGAACTGAGAGGTGTCTAATACCGTAGTCCGGTAATTGGTGTATTCTGCCATATTCAAAGTAGGCCCAGTTTCTTGCATTATCTGCGCGAAGAAATGAGTCCTACGCAAAGGGGTATCAAGCTTATAAAACTCAATATGGTCATTGAGCTCATCCACGATACCTTGCAACAGGTTTTGCTTGCTACTGCTTACCCTTGGGTACACGGCTTGTAGCATCTCAAGTGTAAACATAAATGAATACTTCCACTCTTCAACAACGGCCTCATCTAAAGCCAGAATGGTGTTTTTGTCGACAATCCCATTCACGCCGCCAAATGGGTAGCTTTTATGCGTGGTATGTGTCGGTTTATAGTGGGTTTGAAACTGTTTCACTGCGCCTTCTGTCGCGCGGCCAAAATCGCCATCAGCGCCAGATTTCCCCAAGTCAAAACCCAATGCCATCAAGGCCTGTTGGATTTTCTTTATTTCTTCAGTATCACTGGCGCCTTGTTTAACAGCATGAAAATTGCCGCCCGCCAACTGATTAAGAGGTTTTGACTCTTTCAATATTGAAGATTTCAACATCATTGTTTGTGTTGGTTTTCTGTTCTTGGCGAAAAACTGCAAATGAAGCTTATCTAAACTGTCTTTGGTACCATTTGCCTCGCGCTCGGCAAGAACGCGCTCTCTATTTTCAGCCCACCGTTGTCGATCTTTCGCGGTATAGGTTAATTCTGCTCTCCGCTCTTGACGGTGACGTTGTGCTCTTTCTCGGGTGGTTTCTTGCCTTTCTTCTGGCTCATCTGGAAAAGATTTATAACGCATTTTAAGTTCGCTCACATAAGAAATGGAGCTAAAATTGTATAAATATCGTTCAATGCGTTTTCAGGCTACATCACCATTATTATTATGATTTAACATTATTTATCAGCCCTGCTCTCACTAACCCGCTAGTGATTTAGGTTGATTTAGGGGGACATGATTTAGGGACAGGCACCATAAGCTGCCTGAGCTAGTCGCACACGTGTTATGCGCGACTTTTTCGGGACACGTTTCCCTCATTGATATGGGGTTTTAGTTTCAAATTTCTGGTACTGCAAGTCACTGCTCACACAGAGATTTGACTCAATAAAAATCTAAAGCGAAGCCACTTTAGATGGTCAAAATCTATTGCGGTATTTGGTCGGAACTGTCTTCGAGCGTTTACTGATACAGGTGTATTCTGGGGACATAAGTGAAATATCTAATAACTCAAAGATAGAGTCGAGAAAACCTTGAAGAGCACGCAATGGTATTGAGAATATCCTTTTAATCATCAAGGCAGTTTCAATCGCTGTATCAGAGTACTGAAAGCCTCTACCACGCTTACCATAATGGGTTTTGCATCGCCATGCATCTACGGCTGAATTATCTATCCAGAACGTAACCGAGCCACGTTTGCAAAGAGCCTTATTGTACTCCGTCCAGTGAGTTATCTTCTTTTTTGCTTTACCAATGTCACCGCCGCTCTAGCCATTGCAAAGGTTCAGATAGCAGGACTTGAAAAAGGTTCAACTGATTTAGGCAACAACGCCATAGTAAGCTAATAATTCACATATATATAATAAGGTCTTTCTCGATCTTTCCAATCCCCGCAGTCTCCAGATCCCTTAACAACAACAGATTGCTTTTGTGCAGCTGCGGATAGTAATAAGGAATACATAGCTTTACCTACTTCTGTTTCCAATGAAAACGCCCACTCTTCACTAGGGCATTCAGCCGGAGCGTTTGTATGTGTTGTGACTTTAAACATTACAACACCATTTGGTGCTTCATATGACATGTTTTTTTCATGAACGTAGATTCTGGAAATGGTCCCACTTCCTTCACCAGCAATCACAATTGGTGACGTTAAAAAAACAAGCTAAGTATAAAAAATAGTCTTTTCATTATATTCTCGACTGAAAAATAACATTCTAAATAACAGGCAGTCTCGTCTTTCTATCTACCTGACTTTCCAAAATTGTATTATAAGTCATTAAAAATTCGAGTAAATAGTCCGAGCTATAATTAATGTCATCACATAAAAACTCGGCAGAGTGTTATCTGAGACATGATCCGCACAAATCCTCTAATGAACTGTAACCCTCCCCAAAAACTGGTCGCTAGCAATTGGAGTTATTCCGTTTATTTGATCCCCTACCAAAAACCGAAACACTTAAAACTAGAAATTTCCGGCTTCCCGATGCCGATCCCGAAACTGGATCGGTGTTAGATTTTCCAGTGATGAATGAGGACGAAACTCGTTATATTCGACTCGCCAGCTCTCAATTTTGTCTTGCGCATCTTCCAATGATAAAAACCAGTGGCTATTCAAACATTCATCCCTGAAACTGCCATTAAAAGATTCGATAAACGGGTTATCCGTTGGTTTTCCTGGCCTGGAGAAGTCTAAGGTAACCTGTCTCTCATACGCCAACTTATCGAGAGCTTTAGAGATAAATTCACTTCCATTATCAACTTGTATGCGCTCAGGACAGCGACCGTGGAGCTGTCCGATGATATTTATTACGTCAACGACATGCTCACCCCGAATACCATGATCAACGTGAATCGCCATGCACTCACGACTAAAATTATCCACTATAGTTAACGCTCTTATCCGCTTGCCGTCAAACAGGTTGTCCGCCACAAAATCCATGCTCCAACATTGATCTGGTGCCGTGACTTCCGGGCGTTCCATTCGATGTGCCGCTGACACTCGGCGTTTGGGACGCTTACTCCGCAGGTTTAAGCCTTCTTCACGGTAAATTCGCAATACTTTCTTGTGATTGACCAGCCAGCCTTCGCGCCGAAGCAGAACATGAATAGTGATTTAGGGACAGGCACCATAAGCTCATTCAAACACCTTAGCTTCCCATAGTTTTTTAAAATTATTCCTACGTAAACCATAACTATCAGTACCGCTATCACGACCTTTAGTGAATCATTGTTCTACCGAAACAATCCACTGCGCACTAAACCATTGAAGTTCAATAAAATATGGTATTTATGGACGTTGCCTTTCACCATAAATACGATTAAATTCAGGGCGATGAAACTCTGGCTCTGTAGGGTCTTGAGATTGTTCTGGGAACTTCTCATACACTTCAGCTTCATCAAGAAGCAGCCCCGTTCTGCGTCTATCTACTTTCAATTCAGATTGTTTTTCACAGCGCTCTAGAAATAATCTCACGCTTTTAGTTGAAGAGACATCATGCACACTAACATGACATCCATGATTAAATGAAGAGAGCAAATATCGATAATCATTAATATAAAAGTAGACGTCATGCCCTTGTAAATTAGGCCCTAAACGGACGTGATAAGTTAAAAAGCGCCCTCTTGGTGGTTTTTTATCACTTGGGAACTCTAACTCGACACTACCCACATCTCCATAGCGGTATTTCACGTAGCCAGTATCGGGGCTGTAATGCTGATAAGCGCACAAAGACGCTATTTTCCCATTTTTTAGTTGAGCATTAAAATAGATATCTTCATCATCTTGACAGAGTGTCCGATTCAAAGTGTCATCTTCTTTAAGGATTGACGGATGAGCATAAACTGTTGGTACAAATACAACGTTAACAATTAGAGCCGATAATAACCTTCTCAACTTCATTTAAACACCTTAGCTTCCCATAGCTTGTAAAATTATCCCTACGCAACTTATAACTACCAGTACCGCTATCACGACCTTTAGTGACTCATTGTTCTACCGAAACAGTCCACTGCGCACTAAAGCATCGAAGTTCAATAAAATATGGTATTTATGGACGTTGCCTTTCACCATTAATACGATTAAATTCAGGGCGATGAAACTCTGGCTCTGTAGGGTCTTGAGATTGTTCTGGGAATTTTTCATACACTTCAGCTTCATCAAGAAGCAGCCCCGTTCTGCGTCTATCTACTTTCAATTCAGATTGTTTTTCACACCGCTCTCGAAATAATCTCACGCTTTTAATTGAAGAGACATCATGCACACTAACGCTACATCCACGATTAAATGAAGAGAGCAAATATCGGGAATCATTGATATAAAAATAGACCCAATGTCCTTGCAAGCTAGGCGACAAACGGGTGTGATAAGTTAAAAAACGCCCTCTTGGTGGTTTTTTATCACTTGGGAACTCTAACTCTACACTCCCCACATCTCCATAACGGTATTTAACGTAGCCAGTATCAGGGCTGTAATGTTGATAAGCGCACAAAGACGCTAGTTTTCCATTTTCTAGTTGAGCATTAAAATAGATATCTTCATCATCTTGACAGAGTGTCCGATTCAAAGTGTCATCTTCTTTAATGATCAATGGATGAGCATAAACTGTGGATACAAATACAACGTTAACAATTAAAGCCAATAATAACCTTCTCAACTTCATTCAAACACCTTAGCTTCCCATAGCTTATTAAAATTATTCCTACGCAAACCATAACTATCAGTACCACTATTAACAATTTCCGTTACCGAGTTAATCGCGGAATCCTCTGCTCCAGCGTCGGCTTTCAATAAGGCAAAGATGGCCGCCATTGCGACCTTTAGTGAATCATTGTTCTACCGAAACAATCCACTGCGCACTCACCCATTGAAGTTCAATAAAATATGGTATTTATGGACGTTGCCTTTCACCATAAATACGATTAAATTCAGGGCGATGAAACTCTGGCTCTGTAGGGTCTTGAGATTGTTCTGGGAACTTCTCATAAACTTCAGCTTTATCAAGAAGCAACCCAGAAGTAAGCACCTTTCCTTTCAATTCAGATTGTTTTTCACAGTACCCTAGAAATAATTTCTCGCCTTTGATTGAAGACATATCATACACACTAACAAGACATCCGTTATTAACTGAAGAGAGTAAATATCGGTAATCATTGATATAAAAGTAGACCCAATGCCCTTGCACGTTAGGCCCTAAACGGACGTGGTAGGTCAAAAAACGCCCTCTTGGTGGCTTTTTATCACTTGGGAACTCTAACTCTACACTACCTACATCTCCATAGCGGTATTTAACGTAGCCAGTATCAGGGCTGTAATGTAGATAAGCGCACAAAGACGCTATTTTTCCATTTTCTAGTTGAGCATTAAAATAGATATCTTCATCATCTTGACAGAGTGTCCGATTCAAACGGTCATCTTCTTTAATGATCAACGGATGAGCATAAACTGTGGATACAAATACAACGTTAACAATTAGAGCCAATAATAACCTTCTCAATTTCATTCAAACACCTTAGCTTCCCATAGCTTATTAAAATTATTCCTACGCAAACCATAACTATCAGTACCACGATTAACAATTTCCGTCACCGAGTTAATAGCGGAATCCTCTGCTCCAGCATCGGCTTTCAAATAGACTTTGTTGACCAACCAAAAATTCGCTGCCGAGCGTGTGGCATACTTAACCTCCAACAATATATCCGGGTTATTAACTGCATCGATAATATCATCAGGCCAGCGCGCTTGGTGAGCGGCATGCCATTCATTAAAAGCGGTATAATTGCCACGACCAGTTAACTGCTTTAACCCTCGACCTCTAAAGTTCCAACCGTCATCCGTTGTTAAGTAATCACCATTCTTTAAATCTCCCCTACTTCCGTACATAACGTTAAACAGCATGCGTTTATCATCTTCTGATGGCCTTGTGCCATCTTTTTTACAAAAACTCCATTTTCTTTTCTATCAATACCCAGAACATCAATATATCGTTTGCCGGGATGAAGTTTATGATCTGCTGGATAGTATTTCTTTCTCGCTGTCTTGAACTGAGAGGTGTCTAATACCGTAGTCCGGTAATTGGTGTATTCTGCCATGTTCAAAGTGGGCCCCGTTTCTTGCATTATCTGCGCGAAGAAATGAGTCCTACGCAAAGGGGTATCAAGCTTATAAAACTCAATATGGTCATTGAGCTCATCCACAATACCTTGCAACAGATTTTGCTTGCTACTGCTTACCCTTGGGTACACTGCTTGTAGCATCTCAAGTGTAAACATAAACGAATACTTCCACTCTTCAACAACGGCCTCATCTAAAGCAAGAATGGTATTTTTGTCGACAATCCCATCAACGCCGCCGAATAGGTAGCTTTTATGCGTAGTATGAGTCGGTTTATAGTGGGTTTGAAACTGTTTAACTGCACCTTCTGTCGCACGGCCAAAATCGCCATCAGCGCCAGATTTCCCCAAGTCAAAACCCAATGCCATCAAGGCCTGTTGGATTTTCTTTATTTCTTCGGTATCACTAGCGCCTTGTTTAACAGCATGAAAATTGCCTTCCGCCAACTGATTAAGAGGTTTTGACTCTTTCAATATTGAAGATTTCAACATCATGGTGTGTGTTGGTTTTCTGTTCTTGGCGAAAAACTGCAAATGAAGCTTATCTAAACTGTCTTTCGTGCCATTTGCCTCGCGCTCGGCAAGAACACGCTCTCTATTTTCAGCCCACCGTTGTCGATCTTTCGCGGTATAGGTTAATTCTGCTCTCCGCTCTTGACGGTGACGTTGTGCTCTTTCTCGGGTGGTTTCTTGCCTTTCTTCTGGCTCATCTGGAAAAGATTTATAACGCATTTTAAGTTCGCTCACATAAGAAATGGAGCTAAAATTGTATAAATATCGTTCAATGCGTTTTCAGGCTACATCACCATTATTATTATGATTTAACATTATTTATCAGCCCTACTCTCACTAACCCGCTAGTGATTTAGGTTGATTTAGGGGCAGGCACCATAAGCTGTTTTCGCTTGGTTTATTAAATGCGCTTAGTACCATTAATTTGCAGTTATATTGGCTTGATTTGAGGCCAAGGAAGTCACTCAAAACGAAGTGACTTTAGCTTCTTTAGTGGGGTTGGTGGGGTAGCTTTCAACAGTTACCAATAAGGCAGCCTAGTTGGCTGCCTTCATTTAATTGGACTGTATGGTTATAAAGATTAATGAAACCCTTGAATAAAAGTCTCGACGAAACCTTTTAACCGCTCAGCAATACGAGGAAGGATTGTTCTGGTCAATTCCAACCAGACACTTTCTTTAGAGACTTTTCATAATTAACCAGCGACATGTCATTGTTCGCCGAATGCAGCCTTTCGAGATTGCAATACCTCATGTAGGCTGAGACATCTTCCTTCATATGCTCTCTGGTTAGCTGGTGCACTTTAAACAACCAGTCGTGCTTTAAACTTCCGAAGAACCGCTCGACCACTGCATTATCCCAGCAAGCCCTTACATCTCCCATGTTCGCTCGCATGCTATAACCTTGTAGCTGTTTGCGATATTGTCTGCTCGTATACTGAGAGCCTCTATCACTGTGGAACACAAGCACCTTTTCTGGTTGTCTCAGGTTATCTGCCTTTATCAAGGCCTTGCTAACTAAGTCGGTTGTCATTCGCCTATCAATCTACCAGCCAACAACTCGCCGCGAGTACAAGTCCATGACGATAGCTAAATACATCCAGCCTTCACCTGTCTTCAGATAAGTAACGTCACCCGCCCAAACCTGATTAGGAGCAACTGGATTAAAGTTTTGGTTCAACAATTTATCGGCTACGGCATCACTGTGTTTGCGTTTCGTCGTGACTTTGCAAGCCACTCGCTGAGTTACTTTTAGGCCGAGTCTGTTCATCACAGTGCGAACCCTGTACCGACCAACGGTAAAGCCTTCTTCACGCAGCTTCTTTGTCACTTCACGATTCCCAAGACTTTGTCAGCTTTGTTTAAATAGTAACTTCACCCGGCGATAAAGGTTCAACGTTTCAGCAGTGATCATTTTTGCTGGCCGTTTCAACCAGTCGTAATAACCTGAGCGGCTTACTCTCATCGTCTGACAAAGGAAGATTACTGGGTATCGGATTGACTCAGTTTTGATGAAGTTAAACTTTACTTCATTTCTTTCGCGAAGAAGGCTGATGCCTTTTTTAGGATTTCCTTTTCCATACGTAACTCTTTGACTTCTCTACGTAGTCGCTTGAGCTCATCACGTTCATCATCGGATAGCTCAGTGCCTTCTAACTGGGCTTCTAGCTTTTCCTTCCACTTGTAGAGAACTGTAACACCAACAGCTTCTGCAGCCTGAGCTACGCTATAACTTTGCTCTCGGACTAACGCTACGGCTTCTTCTTTAAATTCCTTGGAGTAGCGTTTGTAAGCTCTTTTCTCCGTCATGTTTCACCTCATTGATCTGACAAATATTGTCTCTCAATTAAGTGTCCGACTCTATTAGACCAGTACATGCTCTCATTGGTAGAGATTTTGGACATTAAATATCTGAACAATATCGTTGAACAGAGTCACCGCTGGGTGAAGAAGAAAACACATCAAGCGCTAGGTCGGAAGTCAACGGAAGGATCTTTGGCCAGTTTACATGGGCGTGAAGTGTGGACGATGTTGAAGACCAGACAGCCTTTGAGCGATTTTACCCACTCGCTGCATAATTGTATCTGTCGGATGGGACTGTCGCACCTCTAACTAGATTTGCGACAGAACCACCAACCTTGTTCCCGCAGCAATCAACGCGAATCACAATGGGGGAATTGCTGCGTCTACGCAAATCATGCCGGTACGAAAGTGGTCAATAATTAGTTTCGAACATTGAAAATAAACAATTCATGGACAACTCCAAGTGTGAGAAACTTCTTAACTTGGTGAGCAGTATTGATGAAGTAAGCTAAACAATACAGTAGCCAAAATCAGTTTGATGGATTTTTAAATGCTAACTTAAAATTACGGTCGTAACACCTGATTCATTCATAAAATATCGACTCTTAAAAATCCGCTGCGCTAAACCGTGCTGGGAAATTGAACTATCAAGTACCAACACCACTGACTGTTCACTTTGATTAAAACTAATCACTCGTGCTTTTTCAAACCCAAAATAACAACCAACGTATGGGAAAACTGCTTTAAATAAGCTTTCTTTGGCTGAAAATATAATCGATGTTGCTATGTTGAAGCTCACTCCTTGTTCTCTAAAAAGAGTTAACTCGCCTTCATTATGGATATCTAACCAAACCTGCTCGACTGTCTCTGCATCGAGCCAATCTTCAGTATCTATTCCGACGAATTGGTAGGATGTCCTTTCTGCAACAAGCGCGATCCCCCTATTACTAGCATGAGAAATAGCACCAGCAAGTTTGTCAGGCCACAGAGGTTCACGGTGAGGGCCGATGCCAATCTCAAAATCAACGACCGATAATGCTTCGAGGCACAATTTTGCCATGTATCGTCCAGCTATAAACTCCGCCTGTCTATTTTGTACGCTCTTCCTTATGGATTCAGGAATAGCAATGTTCAGCTCTTCTGCAACCCCACTATTCATGACATGAAATTCACATTGACACAAGAAAGCCCTGCCTTTCATCGCGGCATAGAACTCAATGCGTGAAAGGAAACGGTCTACTGCAGGTAAGTCCAGTGGGCCAACCAAGAGATCACGATACATAAGCCAATCTTATAAATAGAAATAAAAAAGTAGCGTAATGCCTTTTTAAATCAAGGTGAATTTTTTTTCTGGGTGGAAAGGTTAATTGCACATTTTAAGTGTGATCATTATCAAACTTACTAACATAATAATTGATAAAACTACTCTACTTTGTAAGAGTTTCATAAAATTTCAAGTGCAATTAGTTGCTAATCTCATTATATCAATAAATTATTTTGCACATGCACTTACATGCTATGCACTTGAAAATAGTCTTGGATCACTAGAAAGCATACAAATAACAAATAACGTCAATCAATATTTTCAGTTATCAAAACGGTAAATTTAGATAACGCAGAAGCATAGTAGCTAGGATGTAACCATGCCATTAATGATCAATAGATCTTGTCACCTCATTGCCTCGCCTCACCTTCCCCAAAAAAAGTGTGTCTATTTATTTGCGAATAAAGAAGGGCTGATTCGTCTCCAACAATTTGAGTTGCTTTAATTCTCACTCATAAACGAAATGGCATTCTTTATATTTGGTGTGAGGTATGAACCTAACAATCTAAATTTTCATATTGAATCACACGTTAAGCAAAATTTAACAATCACTAATTAAGAAGTTTTAAGTTAACTCTGAGATCCAGGATTAATCTAAATTTAAGCATTTGATCACAATGAATTACTTCCAAGGATTTGGCATGAAAAATCATTATTTTCCGTCATGTGAAGACAGTAGCGATAGAAATTTAAACATACTTAGAGACCATCTGACAGGGCATCAAAATCTCAACCTATTTACTGAAATGTTAGGCGATGTAAAGTCTAGAGAGAACATGTTATGTCAATCAATATCGGTAGCACCCTCTTTAGCTAGTAAATTGACATTGCTATGTGAGTCGCTGAATACATCTTACGACGAAATTTTTCTGACCGCTTTCTTTGTTTTTCTCGCGACTCAAACGGGCGAAAAAGATCTCGTTATTGGAGAACAAAGAGATAGGGCTACCTCGATACCAATAAGGCAGGTTATTGAATCAGATCTGATAGTTTCGACCTTACTTAAACGTATAAATCAGGTTAGAAGATTATTACCTGAATGCGCAGATATTTTTAGTTTGTCTAAAGAACTTGAAGTAGGTGACAGTCATAGACACCCGATTTATCAAGCATTGTTCGTAGGGCTTGATGCCCCTTTTCCAGAACATAAAACACTAACATCGCTCGATATCACTCTTTCTGTGCAACTACAACATCAGAAAATAATCGTTGAGATGCGTTGTAATTCCACATTGATTGAACGAGAAACACTTGAGCGTTTCGCAACTTGCTACTTAGAGGTTCTTAAAGGACTTGTCGCCAACCCACAGCAGTCACTTGCCGAGTTACCTTGTATGTCACCGCAAGATGAGCACACCCTGTTGGTTGAGTGGAACCAGACCCAGTGCGAGTTTCCAAAGCACCTCACTTTACATCGCTGTTTTGAACAACAAGTCGAGCGAACTCCCGATGCCACCGCACTGATTTTCCAGCATCAAGAGCTCTCCTATCAGGAGCTTAACCATCGTGCTAACCAGCTCGCTTATGCCATCCGGGAAAACTACCAGCACATCCATGGGCGCCCACTAGAGCCCGACACGCCAGTGATGCTCTATCTTGAGCGCAGTCTGGAAATGGTGGTGGCTATACTGGCTGTACTTAAGGCGGGAGCGGCCTATGTGCCTGTGGCACCTGAGTTTCCACAGGCACGAACCCTGTTCATGGTTCAAGATACCCAGACGTCAATCGTGCTAACTCAGCAGGCGCTGACACCGAAACTGGAAGAGTGGACGTCAGCGTTAGATACTCCCCCGTCTGTTCTTGCGATCGATGATGCCGCGGCTTTTGCGCAGCATCCAACCAGCAACCTCCCGGAGCACTCGTCACCGAGTGACCTTGCCTACATACTGTACACGTCCGGCACCACTGGGCAACCTAAAGGCGTGATGCTACAGCACGATGGGGTCGTCAACCGCATCCACTGGATGCAGAAGCAATATCCGCTAACCCAAGCCGACCGCGTGCTTCAAAAAACGCCTTACGTCTTCGATGTCTCGGTATGGGAACTGCTCTGGGCCAACTGGGTTGGTGCGGCCATCGTGATGGCTGAGCCAGATAGCCATAAGGACCCACAGCAACTCTGTCAGGCGATAGTTCAACATCAAGTTACAACGCTGCACTTCGTACCTTCGATGCTGCAGGTTTTTGGCCAGTTTTTAGCTGAGCAAGACCGCTCGCTGCCAGCATCAGTCCGCTGGGTTTTTGCCAGTGGCGAGGCGCTCTCTGCTACTCATTGTGACTTATTCAAACAAGTACGCCATCCTCAGGCCCAGCTTCACAACCTATACGGTCCAACAGAAGCGTCCATCGATGTGACTTACTATGACTGTCAGAAGCTGAAAGGCACCAGTGTTCCGATTGGTCAGCCTATTGATAATATTCAGCTCTATGTCTTATCTGAACAAGGCAAACCCGTTCCAGTGGGTGCACCGGGTGAGCTATACCTTGGCGGGGTTGGCGTTGCGAGAGGTTACCTTCATCGTGAGAAGCTAACGCAAGAACGTTTTGTTCCGAACCCTTTTGACACTGATGGGCAAGCCCCGCGTTTATACAAGACTGGTGACCTCGTTCGTTGGCTCCCTGATGGGCACCTAGAGTACTTAGGCCGCAATGATTTCCAAGTGAAAATTCGTGGCTTACGAATTGAGCTTGGGGAAATAGAACAAAGGCTTGCTGCTCACCCGCAAATCGAAGCATGTTGTGTCAACGTTGTTTCTACGAAAGAGACACCGAAAATAGTCGCTTACTATACCCATAAAAAAGCTCACCACAGCCTTAATGACGCCGAACTGATCTCTATGTGGCAAAACATTTATGATCACAGCTACGGTGGGGTACCACAGACTAAACAATTTGATTTGGTGGGATGGAATAGTTCTTATACTCAAGAATCTATCCCACATGAACAGATGAAGGAGTGGGTGAATGAAACTGTTCAAAGAATTAAAGAACAAAAACCCGCCTCTATTCTTGAGATTGGTTGCGGAACAGGGTTATTGCTCTACGGGCTAGTCAATCAGGTCACGCATTATACTGCAACCGACCTTTCATCGACGGTCATTGAGCGTCTCTCCAAAGAGCTAGATTCTAGTGATCTGAGTAATAAGGTTGAGTGTATAGTTTGCCAAGCTCATGAAGTCACAGATCATTGTCAGAGAAATGATATTGACACGGTGATAATAAACTCTGTAGCACAGTACTTTCCAAATATTGATTACTTATCGGATGTCTTGCAATCCGCTATCTCAACAATTCGCGGTACCGGCACTGTGATGATTGGAGATATTCGAGATTATCGACTGGCAGAAACGTTCTACAAATCCGTCATTCGCTACCAACATCCTTCATGGTCCAGTGCAAAAATCCAAGCGGAATGTAAGCATTGCTTTGATACTGAAACAGAACTACTGATTTCTCCCGAGTATTTTTTCCATCTATACCAACAGAATTCACATATCCGCAATATAGAAATTCTGCCAAAGCGGGGGAATGCTGACCATGAAATGAACCGATTCCGCTACGACGTTATACTGCACATCGATACCCGTTGTGTGGTGAATTCAGAGTTGAGCGCCAATACGGCTTCATTTGATACGATTGCTTATACACCAGATCTATCTCTCGATACATTATTGACATCTTCAAACAGGGATATAGCGGTTCTAGGCTACCCAAATGCTAGAGTCTGGGAAGATTGGTGCTACGCTCAACAAAAAACGGATCTTAAGACAAAGTCCATACGTTCGTTGGAAGAGTTATTTGAGCTCGCTGCACAAAAAAGTTACCACCTCAAAGTCTTGCTGGAAACCGAAAACAATCAGCCAGCGACCTACCAGCTCTACTTTAGCCAAAGCAAAATAGATGTCTGGAGCACCATCGTTCCTATCAGTACATTCAATTTGGCTGACGTTGCGAATACTCCTCAGGCTCACAGGCACAAAATATCTGACCATGAGCTGGAGAGTTTCTTGAGTAGCTCTCTTCCCGATTACATGGTGCCCTCAGCCTTTATGTGTTTACCTAACTTCCCCACGACAATTAACGGAAAGTTAGACCGACGAGCCTTACCATTACCTTCTTTTTCATCTTCAGATGATTATGTCGCTCCAAGAAATGATCTAGAGTCAAAATTGTGTACATTGTGGGCAGAAGAGCTGCGTATCGAACGAGTTGGAATTAATGACAACTTCTTCCGTCTTGGGGGTAACTCTATTTCTGCTATTCGACTTATTGCTCGTGTAAAACAACAGTTGGGTATCGAACTATCACTAGCTCTTCTATTTGAAAGTAAAAATATTTTAGCGCTCACTTCACGTTTATCTAATACAACGGTCACTATCATTCCAAATTGCACACAAGGCTCAGTACCGTTGTCCTCAGCTCAGAGCAGATTGCTTTTTATGGAGCAGATTCATCCAAACTCAAAAGCGTCACACGTGCCCTTTTTGGTTAAGCTCTCCCATGACGCAAATAAGACATATCTAATTCAAGCACTTGAACGTATCTATGAGCGCCATGAAATTTTGAGCACAGTTTACCGCCAATCGAACGAAGGTGAATATGTTCAATACCCAAGGGTAGCAAGCTTTGACCATAAATTGGATACATGCGAGACACCGCACTCGTTAGCGGAGCAGATAGAGAGAGATATGTACCATCCCTTTGATCTTGCTCATGACTCCACAATGAGAGTACGTTTATACGAATCTAACCAAGAACACTATCTACTTGTAGTGTTTCATCATATTGCTTTCGATGGTTGGTCTACGAATCTGTTACTGAGTGAATTAACCGCCCTTTACAATGACCAAGTATTCAATACTTCTACTGCCTTACCTGATCTGCAAATCCAATACGCCGATTACTCACAATGGCAGAATGATAATCTCGATTCATCAGCCTCATGTGAGTCGCTAGATTACTGGATCTCACACTTGTCAGGTTCATCCAAATTGGGGCTACCTCTGGACTCAGCCAGATCGCTCAGCCTTGCACCATTGAGCAATGGAGAATTCAGCTTCCGACTGAATCAAGCACAAAGTGAGCAATTGAAGGAGCTGGCCAAGACGCAAGAAACCACTTTGTATACCGTTATGTTAAGTGCATTTTACATCTCTTTAGGCATAACCTCAGGACAGAATGACATTGTGGTTGGCACGCTATCAGACAATCGACATAACGTACAAACCCAGTCGTTGATCGGTTTCTTTGTCAATACTTTGGCAATCAGAGCAGTTATCGACCCAAACCAACGTATTAATGAGTTTATTGGCGCAGTGCACGACAATGTGATTGCCGGCAAATCTAACCAAGAACAGCCTTTTGATCAGATAGTAAGTGCCCTCGGTATTGAGCGAGAGCCCAATGTACACCCTGTTTGTCAGGTTCTATTCACTGTCCAGCACTTTGAAAACCCATTAGAACAGTCAGGGCTACCATTTGAAAAAGTCCAACCGGAGGATAGTGAAGAAATTCATCACCTTGCTCAGTTTGACATGAATCAGTTTGTGAATGATGGGCAGTTCGATCTCAGCATGTCCATTGATGACAGCAAGCCAGAGCTTCATGCAAGGATTAGTTTTCCATCACATCTGTTTAAGGAAGCGACCATTGAGCGTTTTGCATCGGTTTATCTGCAGGTTCTTAAGGGGTTTGTCGCCAACCCACAGCAGTCACTTGCCGAGTTACCTTGTATGTCACCGCAAGATGAGCACACCCTTTTGGTTGAGTGGAACCAGACCCAGTGCGAGTTTCCAAAGCACCTCACTTTACACCGATGTTTTGAACAACAAGTCGAGCGAACTCCCGATGCCACCGCACTGATTTTCCAGCATCAAGAGCTCTCCTATCAGGAGCTTAACCATCGTGCTAACCAGCTCGCTTATGCCATCCGGGAAAACTACCAGCATATGCATGGGCGCCCACTAGAGCCCGACACACCAGTGATGCTCTATCTTGAGCGCAGTCTGGAAATGGTGGTGGCTATACTGGCTGTACTTAAGGCGGGAGCGGCCTATGTGCCTGTGGCACCTGAGTTTCCACAGGCACGAACCCTGTTCATGGTTCAAGATACCCAGACGTCAATCGTGCTAACTCAGCAGGCGCTGACACCGAAACTGGAAGAGTGGACGTCGGCGTTAGATACTCCGCCGTCTGTTCTTGCGATCGATGATGCCGCGGCTTTTTCGCAGCATCCAACCAGCAACCTTCCAGAGCACTCGTCACCGAGTGACCTTGCCTACATACTGTACACATCCGGCACCACTGGGCAACCTAAAGGCGTGATGCTACAGCACGATGGGGTCGTCAACCGCATCCACTGGATGCAGAAGCAATATCCACTAACCCAAGCCGACCGCGTGCTTCAAAAAACGCCTTACGTCTTCGATGTCTCGGTATGGGAACTGCTCTGGGCCAACTGGGTTGGTGCGGCCATCGTGATGGCTGAGCCAGATAGCCATAAGGACCCACAGCAACTCTGTCAGGAGATAGTTCAACATCAAGTTACAACGCTGCACTTCGTACCTTCGATGCTGCAGGTTTTTGGCCAGTTTTTAGCTGAGCAAGACCGCTCGCTGCCAGCATCAGTCCGCTGGGTTTTTGCCAGTGGCGAGGCGCTCTCTGCTACTCATTGTGACTTATTCAAACAAGTACGCCATCCTCAGGCCCAGCTTCACAACCTATACGGTCCAACAGAAGCGTCCATCGATGTGACTTACTATGACTGTCAGAAGCTGAAAGGCACCAGTGTTCCGATTGGTCAGCCTATTGATAATATTCAGCTCTATGTCTTATCTGAACAAGGCAAACCCGTTCCAGTGGGTGCACCGGGTGAGCTATACCTTGGCGGGGTTGGCGTTGCGAGAGGCTACCTTCATCGTGAGAAGCTAACGCAAGAACGTTTTGTTCCCAACCCTTTTGACACTGATGGGCAAGCCCCGCGTTTATACAAGACTGGTGACCTCGTTCGTTGGCTCCCTGATGGGCACCTAGAGTACTTAGGCCGCAATGATTTCCAAGTGAAAATTCGTGGCTTACGAATTGAGCTTGGGGAAATAGAACAAAGGCTTGCAGGGCTCGAAGATGTCAAACATGCCGTCGTCACTGTTACTGAGGTTGAGGAACAGCCCGCGCTATCTGCTTATATTGTGACTCACAGTAAAAAGGAACTTGATGAGAAAGCCGTGGCTTCAACTTTGTCACAGCATCTCCCGAGCTACATGTTGCCGGTAAGCTACACCTATTTGGATAAGCTTCCCGTCACGATCAATGGCAAGCTTGATCGCAACGCCCTACCAGCCCCTAACATTCACTCGACACGTGAATATGTCGCGCCCTCCTCGCCACTAGAGCGCACTTTATGTGAGATTTGGCAAGAGGTCCTGGGGGTGGATCAAGTCAGTGTCGAAGATAACTTTTTCCGACTTGGAGGTAACTCGATCTCTGCGATTCGATTACTTGCAATAACAAAGAAAAAGGCGAATATAAGCTTCCAGTTGACTGATCTCTTTACGCAAAAAACAATTCGTAATTTAGCCGATGCCTGCACCGAAAACTCTGAGCAACAAATCGTTTCACGCGGTGAGGTCTTGTCTCCTATTTCATTTGCACAGCAGAGCATGCTGTTTATTGAAAAGTTTGAAAGTGGCACCGACGCCTATCACTTGCCATATCTTGTTCAACTTACCGATGGAATCAACATGGGGACAATGCTTTCTGCTATTGAAGCCATAGCAGAACGCCATCAGATCTTAAAATCCGTCTACGAAGAGCATCCCGAGCTCGGAGAAGTTCAACGCTACGTACCTGGCACCATCCCGCTGTATTCAGCGACGATTGACGCATCAGCGGATCTAGACATTATCATTAGGGGTGATATCTCACAGCCCTTCAACCTAACCCAAACGTACCCGTTCCGACTTCACCATTATATCCAAGGTGAGCAGAAGTACTTGCTGTTCCTTTGGCATCATATTGCATTTGATGGATGGTCTACCGAGATTTTCCTCGATGAGCTGTCATGTGCGTACTCTGCACTCAGCAAGCAGCAGCAGCCTCAATGGCCACCACTTTCTATCCAGTACGCAGACTTTGCTCAGTGGCAACGTGACTATCTTACGGGTGATAACATAACCTCACTCAGTAGCTACTGGTCAGATCATTTGAAAGGTTATCAAAATCTGTCACTGCCTACTGACATGCCGCGTCCTACACAGGTCCGCTATGACGGTGACGAATACGCGTTTGTTCTTGGTGCTGCTTTGTCTGACCAGCTCAGAGAGCTCGCGAGATCAGAAGAAACCACCTTATACACCGTTATGCTCAGTGCCTTCTACGTCACTTTAGCGACATTGTCTGGACAGAAAGATATTGTCATTGGCACCCCATCAGATAATCGGCACAACGAGCAAACCCACTCCATCATTGGGTTGTTTGCCAACACGATTGCGATCAGAAATCATGTCACACCGACCTTGACAGTGCAGCGTCTTATACGACAAGTACAACAAACAGTACTTGATGGAAAACAGCATCAAGATATGCCTTTTGACCGCATCGTCAATGAGCTTGCCGTAGAACGAGACTTATCTCGTCACCCTATCTTTCAAGTGATGTTCATGTTACAGAGCTTTGGGAGAGCGTCTCGATCACTGCCATTTGAGCCGCTCAATGCACAAGGCACTGATGCGTTCTATACCGCAGCGAAATTTGACCTGACCCTAGCCATCGACGACGCGAAAAGCAACTTAAGCGGCGTATTGAACTTTTCAACCCACTTGTTTGAGAAGTCAACCATTGAGCGTTTTGCATCGATGTATCTGCAGGTTCTTAAGGGGTTTGTCGCCAACCCACAGCAGTCACTTGCCGAGTTACCTTGTATGTCACCGCAAGACGAGCACACCCTGTTGGTTGAGTGGAACCAGACCCAGTGCGAGTTTCCAAAGCACCTCACTTTACACCGATGTTTTGAACAACAAGTCGAGCGAACTCCCGATGCCACCGCACTGATTTTCCAGCATCAAGAGCTCTCCTATCAGGAGCTTAACCATCGTGCTAACCAGCTCGCTTATGCCATCCGGGAAAACTACCAGCATATGCATGGGCGCCCACTAGAGCCCGATACGCCAGTGATGCTCTATCTTGAGCGCAGTCTGGAAATGGTGGTGGCTATACTGGCTGTACTTAAGGCGGGAGCAGCCTATGTGCCTGTGGCACCTGAGTTTCCACAGGCACGAACCCTATTCATGGTTCAAGATACCCAGACGTCAATCGTGCTAACTCAGCAGGCGCTGACACCAAAACTGGAAGAGTGGACGTCGGCGTTAGATACTCCCCCGTCTGTTCTTGCGATCGATGATGCCGCGGCTTTTGCGCAGCATCCAACCAGCAACCTCCCGGAGCACTCGTCACCGAGTGACCTTGCCTACATACTGTACACATCCGGCACCACTGGGCAACCTAAAGGCGTGATGATTGAACAACATTCCATCATGAATTTAGTCTGTTCTCAACGCAAGGCGTTTCATTTTTCTCATCAGGAGCGTGTGTTACTACTTTCTTCTTTTGTATTTGATGCATCGGTTGAACAAGTCTTCATGACTCTGTTGTCTGGGGCACAATTAATAGTGGTTTCTAAGCAAGTCGTTGGTGATCCGAGTCTTATCTACGACAACGTTGCTAAACACAACATTACGCACATTCATACCACTCCGGCATACCTCGCGGAGCTCAGTACTTTGTCAGATCTACGTTCAATTAAACGAGTTATCAGTGGAGGCGATAAATGTACCTCAACGTTAAAACAAACGTGGGGAGAGAGACTGATTAATGAATATGGTCCAACGGAAACAACGGTAACGACTCTTAATAGCTTTTACGACGGTCGAGATCTTTCGGTTGATTGCATTGGCCAGCCGCTCGATAACATACAGATATATATCCTCTCTGAGAATCAAATGCCATTGCCAATCGGGGCTCCAGGAGAACTACACATTGGGGGTGTTGGAGTAGCACGTGGTTACTTTAATCGTCCCGAGCTTACGAGGGAAAGTTTTATACCTAACCCTTTTGTTGAAGCAGACGAGCGAATGTATAGGACAGGAGATATTGTACGTTGGTTATCAGATGGAAAGGTGGAGTTCCTTGGCCGCAAAGACTCACAAGTTAAGATACGAGGCTACCGTATTGAGCTGGGAGAAATAGAGTCAATCTTAAATGCATTTCCCGAAGTCAAACAATCTAGCGTGTGTTTGTCTGAAGATCATGGTCACAAAAAGATCGTCGCCTATGTTTCCTTTGTTGACTCAAAGCACTTATCCACTTCGTCTTTGAAGCAACTTCTGGAACTTCAATTACCTGATTACATGATCCCGAAAGACTTTGTCACATTGGATACCTTGCCACTTACGATTAATGGCAAGGTTGACCATAGTGCTCTTCCAAAGCCGACTCATATTGCAGAGGAAAGTTATGTTGCGCCGAGACATGAACTTGAGTTCCAGTTGTGCCAAATTTGGCAAGATGTGTTGGGTATAGAAAAAATTGGTATTCGCGACAACTTCTTCAAAGTCGGAGGCGATTCAATTCTGGCCGCCAGAGTGATGGCCAAAATCAACTCGGTATTGCAGTGTGCTCATCGATTAGAAGTACACCTCCTCTTTTCTTTTCAATCGATTGAAGCACTTCATCGAGAAATAGCTAGTCAACTACAAAAACATCAACTGGAAAAATCAGGTAAAAGGATGACTCTGTAATCATGTTGCCATTAATTAGACAAATAAAAGAAGCTAAGATTTCACTTTGGGTCGATGACAATAATCTAGAACTCTGTTATCAGGACGACTCCGCGATGGAGCTCATTCTCAACGTTATCAAGCCAAACAAAGAAAACTTATTGCATTTTCTAAAAGAAAATAACGTCTTTTCCCAAATAGACTTTGATCGCAAAACTATCTTTAAGTGTACTTCAGAGTTTTCGCCTTTGTCTTTCATACAAGAAAGTTTGCTTTTCATTGAGAAAATGGAAAACGGTACCAACGCCTATCATATCCCTCATGTAGTAAAGCTGAGGCACGGTGCAAATCTAGATTTACTTTTAAGCTCAATTAATCTGATTGCAGAACGCCATCAAATCTTAAAATCCGTCTACGAAGAGCATCCCGAGCTCGGAGAAGTTCAACGCTACGTACCTGGCACCATCCCGCTGTATTCAGCGACGATTGACGCATCAGCGGATCTAGACATTATCATTAGGAGTGATATCTCACAGCCCTTCGACCTAACCCAAACGTACCCGTTCCGACTTCACCATTATATCCAAGGTGAGCAGAAGTACTTGCTGTTCCTTTGGCATCATATTGCATTTGATGGATGGTCTACCGAGATTTTCCTCGATGAGCTGTCATGTGCGTACTCTGCACTCAGCAAGCAGCAGCAGCCTCAATGGCCACCACTTTCTATCCAGTACGCAGACTTTGCTCAGTGGCAACGTGACTATCTTACGGGTGATAACATAACCTCACTCAGTAGCTACTGGTCAGATCATTTGAAAGGTTATCAAAATCTGTCACTGCCTACTGACATGCCGCGTCCTACACAGGTCCGCTATGACGGTGACGAATACGCGTTTGTTCTTGGTGCTGCTTTGTCTGACCAGCTCAGAGAGCTCGCGAGATCAGAAGAAACCACCTTATACACCGTTATGCTCAGTGCCTTCTACGTCACTTTAGCGACATTGTCTGGACAGAAAGATATTGTCATTGGCACCCCATCAGATAATCGGCACAACGAGCAAACCCACTCCATCATTGGGTTGTTTGCCAACACGATTGCGATCAGAAATCATGTCACACCGACCTTGACAGTGCAGCGTCTTATACGACAAGTACAACAAACAGTACTTGATGGAAAACAGCATCAAGATATGCCTTTTGACCGCATCGTCAATGAGCTTGCCGTAGAACGAGACTTATCTCGTCACCCTATCTTTCAAGTGATGTTCATGTTACAGAGCTTTGGGAGAGCGTCTCAAGCACTGCCATTTGAGCCGCTCAATGCACAAGGCACTAATGCGTTCTATACCGCAGCGAAATTTGACCTGACCCTAGCCATCGACGACGCGAAAAGCAACTTAAGCGGCGTATTGAACTTTTCAACCCACTTGTTTGAGAAGTCAACCATTGAGCGTTTTGCATCGGTTTATCTGCAGGTTCTTAAGGGGTTTGTCGCCAACCCACAGCAGTCACTTGCCGAGTTACCTTGTATGTCACCGCAAGATGAGCACACCCTTTTGGTTGAGTGGAACCAGACCCAGTGCGAGTTTCCAAAGCACCTCACTTTACACCGATGTTTTGAACAACAAGTCGAGCGAACTCCCGATGCCACCGCACTGATTTTCCAGCATCAAGAGCTCTCCTATCAGGAGCTTAACCATCGTGCTAACCAGCTCGCTTATGCCATCCGGGAAAACTACCAGCATATGCATGGGCGCCCACTAGAGCCCGACACACCAGTGATGCTCTATCTTGAGCGCAGTCTGGAAATGGTGGTGGCTATACTGGCTGTACTTAAGGCGGGAGCGGCCTATGTGCCTGTGGCACCTGAGTTTCCACAGGCACGAACCCTGTTCATGGTTCAAGATACCCAGACGTCAATCGTGCTAACTCAGCAGGCGCTGACACCGAAACTGGAAGAGTGGACGTCAGCGTTAGATACTCCCCCGTCTGTTCTTGCGATCGATGATGCCGCGGCTTTTGCGCAGCATCCAACCAGCAACCTTCCAGAGCACTCGTCACCGAGTGACCTTGCCTACATACTGTACACGTCCGGCACCACTGGGCAACCTAAAGGCGTGATGCTACAGCACGATGGGGTCGTCAACCGCATCCACTGGATGCAGAAGCAATATCCGCTAACCCAAGCCGACCGCGTGCTTCAAAAAACGCCTTACGTCTTCGATGTCTCGGTATGGGAACTGCTCTGGGCCAACTGGGTTGGTGCGGCCATCGTGATGGCTGAGCCAGATAGCCATAAGGACCCACAGCAACTCTGTCAGGCGATAGTTCAACATCAAGTTACAACGCTGCACTTCGTACCTTCGATGCTGCAGGTTTTTGGCCAGTTTTTAGCTGAGCAAGACCGCTCGCTGCCAGCATCAGTCCGCTGGGTTTTTGCCAGTGGCGAGGCGCTCTCTGCTACTCATTGTGACTTATTCAAACAAGTACGCCATCCTCAGGCCCAGCTTCACAACCTATACGGTCCAACAGAAGCGTCCATCGATGTGACTTACTATGACTGTCAGAAGCTGAAAGGCACCAGTGTTCCGATTGGTCAGCCTATTGATAATATTCAGCTCTATGTCTTATCTGAACAAGGCAAACCCGTTCCAGTGGGTGCACCGGGTGAGCTATACCTTGGCGGGGTTGGCGTTGCGAGAGGCTACCTTCATCGTGAGAAGCTAACGCAAGAACGTTTTGTTCCCAACCCTTTTGACACTGATGGGCAAGCCCCGCGTTTATACAAGACTGGTGACCTCGTTCGTTGGCTCCCTGATGGGCACCTAGAGTACTTAGGCCGCAATGATTTCCAAGTGAAAATTCGTGGCTTACGAATTGAGCTTGGGGAAATAGAACAAAGGCTTGCAGGGCTCGAAGATGTCAAACATGCCGTCGTCACTGTTACTGAGGTTCAGGAACAGCCCGCGCTATCTGCTTATATTGTGACTCACAGTAAAAAGGAACTTGATGAGAAAGCCGTGGCTTCAACTTTGTCACAGCATCTTCCGAGCTACATGTTGCCGGTAAGCTACACCTATTTGGATAAGCTTCCCGTCACGATCAATGGCAAGCTTGATCGCAACGCCCTACCAGCCCCTAACATTCACTCGACACGTGAATATGTCGCGCCCTCCTCGCCACTAGAGCGCACTTTATGTGAGATTTGGCAAGAGGTCCTGGGGGTGGATCAAGTCAGTGTCGAAGATAACTTTTTCCGACTTGGAGGTAACTCGATCTCGACAGTTAGAGTTAGTTCGTTACTTCAACAACGCTTGGGGACTGAAGTTCCTCTGTCTTTGATCTTCACTGAGAGCACGATAAAAGCACTCGCTCAGAGCTTGGTCAATCCAAATATAGAGAGCCTCCACATAGCGCCTTCATTGAACGCAAATAACAATCAATGCATCGTCGAGATCTAATCCCATGCAAGAACTCATAAACCGTATTAAACAAAACAATGCTGCCGTTTGGGTCGAAGAAAATGCATTAAAGGCTGCATTTTCATCTGATAGTGCCGATCTTGAGTTAGTCGCCCAGCTCAAGGCGCACAAAGAGTCATTAATTACTTATCTCACCGATTTAGAGATAACGAGCCAAGATGATTTCTCTCAGTTACACCCAGAGTTGAATTGGCCCCTTTCATACGCTCAAAAAGGGTTGCTTTTTATCGAGCGACTTGAGCAAGGGACAAGTGCATATCACCTCCCTTATCTAGTTAGATTGGAAGAGCACGCAGATATAGCGAAAATTGAAGCTGCTATCAATGAGGTCGCGAGCCGACATCTCATACTGAAATCCATCTATAAAACAACAGAGGAGGGGCTTGACTATCAGATCCCAATCGATCAAACGATAATAATTAACTCGATTACATGTAAATCCTCAACAGACTGGTACAACGCCATGCGGTATCGCATTCAGCAACCATTCGACTTAGCTGAAGAAATACCTCTAAAGGTGACACGTTACCTCGTCGGTGGAGAAGCGTATTTATTGTTTGTCTGGCATCACATTGCCACTGATGGTTGGTCTACAAATCTATTTATTAATGAACTATCCACCGTTTATGAATCTAAATTGAATGGCTCAACTCCACAGCTCCCAAAACTGCCTATCCAGTATTCAGATTATGCACGATGGCAGAATGAGACTTTCCATTGTTCGAAAAAAGAGCAGGCCCATTTAGACTACTGGATGCAGAAACTTGCGGAGTTACCTCAACTAGACATGCCTTTAGACTACCAGCGCCCGGAACATTTCGATTATCGCGGAAATGATTTAAAACTAAAACTAAGCCACAACCTTTCCAATGACCTCAGAGAGTTGTCCAGAAACCAAGGAACAACATTATATACTGTCATGTTGAGTGCCTTTTTTGTCACTTTAGGTGCGTTTTGCCACCAAGATGACATAGTCGTTGGGTCTCCTTCAGAAAATAGAGCACTTCCTGAAACACAGTCACTGATTGGTTTTTTTGCAAACTCTATCGTGATGAGAGCAAAACTAGATCATCAGCACACCGTATCGGAATTGATCGGAAAAATACACCAAACGGTGGCTGAGGCTAAAAAGCATCAGAGCTTACCGTTTGATTTGTTGGTTGATTCTCTTGAAATCGCAAGGAATCCAGCGCTCCATCCTATTTTTCAAGTTATGTTTACCTTGCAGCATTTTGGTGAAGACACACAATGCTTACCCTGGGTTCCTGTGCAATTAGATAGTAAGTCAGGTGTCTATTCCCCTGCCAAGTTCGACCTGAGTCTCTATGTAAGCGATAACTCAAATGAGCTGAGTCTAACCTTCAACTATGCTACAAGCCTTTTTGCTTCTCACTGCATAAATCAGATTTCGGAAGTGTATGTGCGGGTATTAAAGCAATTCGTAAAATCACCTAAAAAACGGTTAAAACAGATCGAGTTTCTAGATGCATTAGATAAGAAGCAGCTACTGACTATTATCCCAAGTAATGTTGACCTCCAACGCTCAGAAATGACATTGGCTCAGGCTTTTGAACAGCAAGTATTGCTCTCACCTAACAAAACGGCGGTTGTTTTTCAGCAAGAGTCGCTTACATATAGTGAACTGAATATTCTTTCAAACAAACTCGCTCATGAACTCATTCAAACTTATCAGGGCCGTTATGGCAAACCGATATCAGCGGGGTCGAGAATAGCACTTTACTTAGATCGGGGAAGTGAAATGTTGATCTCAATACTTGCAGTACTGAAAACTAGTGCGGCATACGTTCCCATATCACCCGAACACCCAAGAGATCGAGTAAAATACCTAATTGACGATTCAGGTGCCTCGATGATTGTTACTGACCAAACTCATTGCTCATTCATCGATGCCATCTGTGGAGAGACAAGTCTATGCCCAGAAGTGGTATTATCAGAGCGATGCCGAGAATCTGGTATTGAAGTCAATCCTACTCAACACTGTGCAACCAGTGATTTGGCATACATCATATACACATCTGGCACGACTGGACGCCCTAAGGGGGTTGCCATTAGCCATCATTCCAGTATGTCACGCAACTTGTATATGGCTGAAAAGGGTAAAACTCAGGGTGATACGTACCTATTCAAAACCAATTATATTTTTGATGTCTCGGTATCTGATATTTTTGCTCACCTTCTCGTCGGGGCAACACTAGTCGTTTCCCCGACTGATTTTAATATTTTCGATCTGCCCAACATCATTCAGGCATATGGGATTACTGCTTGTCATCTAGTACCATCACAGTTCTCCGCTCTATATGCGGCAAACATAACGCTAACGGGCCTAAAAAGCTGTACTTTAGTGGGGAGAACTTAAGCAATGAGCACTTATCTAAGCTCGATCTTCAAGCCATTAATACGATTAACTACTATGGACCGACCGAAACTGGTGAAGTAACTCTATACCAACCGCGTAATGGAACTGATGGCAATATAATTGGAAAACCGTTTCCTGATCATATTACTTATGTGGTTGCGAAAAATGGAATGTTGGCGCCGGTCAATTCGGTAGGAGAACTTTGGATCAGTGGCCCTGGTGTTGCATTGGGATACATCAACCTACCTGACTTAACACACGAAAAATTTGCTCCCAATCCATTCCTTTCACTGATCACCAATCCCAATTCACTACACGAGCGTGTATATAAAACTGGGGACCTGGTCAAGCGCCTCTCCAATGGAAATTTAGAGTATGCAGGTAGGGCAGATTCTCAGTTAAAAATCCGAGGACAGAGAGTAGAGCTTTCCGAAATAAAACAAGTCTTACTCGATGTCCCACTTATTCGCGATGCCGTCGTGATTTATCAAAAGAGTGAACCAAAGCACCTGGCAGCTTATATAGTGAGTCAGACTGGTAAAGAAATTGATCTTACTTCGATAAAAACTACATTAGCAGATAGACTACCTGAGTTTATGCACCCAAATAGCTACACTCAGCTAGATACTCTTCCTCTCACCATCAATGGAAAATTGGATGTTTCAGCGCTGCCTAAAGCTGTATTCGAACAACGCTCTACGTATGCTGCACCAAGAAACGAACAAGAGCAATCGATTTGTACTATCTGGCAAGAGGTCTTAAATCAGGGAAATATCGGAATAGATGATGATTTTTTTGCTGTTGGAGGCAACTCATTATTGGTGTTTCAAACCATCAAAACGATACAAAGCAGACTGGGACTTACATACACAGTAAGGGATTTCTATACAAAGAAAACCATACGTGCACTATGTGAAAATGCCTTTAAAACACAAAAACTATCTTGGGAGCAGGAGACGAAGCTTGATCCAAAAGTCGCTCTTTTGCCTAAAGACAAGACTCTCACCTCCCAGAAACATATCCTATTAACTGGTGCTACTGGGTTCGTTGGCAAGTACTTATTAATAGAACTGCTGAAAAATACAGACGCAGACGTTTTCTGTTTACTCCGAGGTAATGATAAAGTAAGTGCACTTAAAAGACTGATTGTTGGGCTTGAGGAGTACAACCTTTGGGACGCAAGCTTCAAGCCTCGGATTCATATTGTTCTTGGTGATTTATCGCAAACACTCCTAGGTATTCCGCCCAAACAGTACAATTCCTTGGCGGCTACAATTGGTTCGGTCTATCATGCGGCCGTATTCATGCACCACCTTGCTACATTTGACACCATGAAAGCAACAAATGTCACTGGTACTGCCGAGATACTCCGCTTTTGCTGTACGAGCAGAAACAAAAAACTGGCGGCTTTTTCTACTGTCGGTATATTTACCCGCACAACACAAAGCGTTGCTAATGAAAACACACCACTAGATATACAGTATCACCAAAATGACGAAGGTTACTGCTCGACAAAATGGATATCAGAGGGATTAATTCTGAAAGCCATCGCTCGAGGCCTAGACTGTAAAATCTTTAGGCTTGGTTTAATTGGTGGTGATCAGAAACATGGAAAAAATGAACCTACACAGTGGTTCTCCCAATTGCTCAGAACATGTCGACTATCGGGGGTGGCCTTCGATGATCAGTACATCGACGTTAGTACTCTGCCTGTTGACTATATAGCAAGGTCTTCCGTGTCATTGATGAAGCAAGGTGATATGGAACAGCGAGTGTTTCACCTAGCAAGTCCATATGAATTGAACTTAAAAGACATTATTTGTAAGTACAACAATCACACAAACAATAGTATTGAGCTGATCAGCTTCCAAGGTTTTATAAAACAGTTAAAAGTACAGCTTGAACAAGGAAAGTCTGTCCCTGTTCCTTATTTCATAAGGCATTACTTTACAATGTCGAATGATGAATTAAATCAAATTACCTTTGAGGGAGGAGCACCAAAAATATGCTCGAAATTAACTCAAGAGAGTCTAGAAAGCATAGGTATACATGTCCCAACTATCGATGACAGATTCCTTAAAAATTATTTTTATTAGGGTTGATAACTAATGAAAACTCATGACAACAATAGAAAACTAAGGCTTAAGCATGCTACAACGGATTAGTAATTTATTTTCCTTATATAAAGGATTACCGAAAGATATCTATTATCTTGCCATTGCTAGATTTATTCTAGGATTAGGCAATTTTATTATACCTTTCATGGTTCTCCTGCTAACTCAAAAACAGGGTTACTCGACCTCGGTAGCTGGTACGTTAGTCATGGTTGTTACTGGTACCTACATGGTTGGTAGCCTCCTTGGTGGCAAACTTTCTGATGCATATGGCCATAAAAATATAATGGTAATTGGTGAGCTGCTTGGGGCTTTAGTCCTTATCGCTTGTGGTTTTTTTGCAGAGCACCATTTGGTTGCACCAGGGTTATTGTTCCTAGGATACTTTTTCATAGGTATCGCAGTACCAGCTAGTAATGCATTAGTTGCCGATCACTCGAATCCTGGAAACCGTGATGCAGTTATGTCGTTAAGCTATCTTGCCTATAATCTCGGTTCAGGGGTTGGTCCGGTGATAGCTGGATATCTTTTCTGGAATCACACAGAGTGGGTTTATTGGGGAAATGGTTTAGCTATTTTCATTGGGATACTGGTTGTGGCTTTCTACGTCAAAGCTAAACCCGTTAATATTGAAGATGAACAAGAGGTATCTGAACTAGAAAAGAATATCGATGGAGGAGTTTGGTCTGTCTTCAAAGAACGCCCTCGCCTTATTGTTTTTGGTGTTTTATGTACCTTGCTTTGGTTTACTCTTAACCAAATGACCTTAACAAGCCCCCTGTATTACAGCCACACCTTTGACAAAGAGGGTGCAATTCTGTTTGGTCAGCTAATGACTTTTGCTAGTATTGCCGTCGTGCTTATTACTCCCATTCTAATGAGGCTTACTTCTAAACACAGCGAACTTAATAGCTTAGCAATGTCAGGAGTTCTCTTTGTAGTCGGGTATGGCTTAGTCGTCTCTTATACAAACATCCCAATGCAGTTTGTTGCGTGGTTTTTTCTTGCCGCCGCCGAGGTTCTGCTCTTAACCAAAGAAGGTATTTACATTGCCAATCAATCACCTGCTAGTCACCGGGGAAGAATCAGCGGTATTTTGCTTACCATAAGAAATATAGGACTTATGCCAACATATATGTTTATGGGTTCATTTATTGACGATTTTGGCTACCAAAGCGCGTGGCTTTTTATTGCTGGAGCCTCAACATTGGCTGCATTATCGTTCTGGTTATTGTATCTGCAGCAAAAACGCGCATCTCATCTCAATAAAATCGAAGCTATCTGATAATAGTTTTTTGGGCTAATTCGCCAAATAACACATTAAGGTCTTTCTTTTTATATCATCTAAAGCAAGACCTTGATTGCTTTACTTACTACGATAAGTATAGCCCGATGGAGCGGTTCTTCAGAAGTCTAAAAACAGAATGGATACCAGTACCGGGTTATCGTAGTTTTAGCGAAGCAAGAGAGCATATAATTCGTTATATCACAGGTTATTACAGCCAACTCTGGCCCCATCAATATAATGGTGGGCTGTCGCCAGTGGATGCCGAAAATCGGCTTAAATCTGTGTCCGGAATTTGTTGACCACTACACATGCGTGTGAATAGATGATATGAAAATTAATTTAAAATAAAGGTATCTTTATTTAAATTAGTCTGTATAGTGGCCCTTGCTCTGACAAAGAGTTGTTTCAAGATAAAATATAAAGAAAGTTTTCCAGCGTCATACCTAGCAAGTTTCTCTCTGTAATCTCCTTAATGCTCTATCCTAAAAATAATACCTATGTTCAGTGCACCTTAACTTTAATTTTATAAGGGGCATAATATGTCTAATCAAGTAATTGGTACAGTAAAGTGGTTTAACGAAACTAAAGGCTTCGGTTTTATTTCTCAAGCAAATGGCGATGATTTATTTGTTCATTTCAGAAGCATTTTAGGTGATGGCTTTAAGAAGCTTGTTGAAGGCGATCAGGTTTCCTTTACTGTAGGTAAAGGTCCTAAAGGCCTTCAAGCAGAAAATGTAACGACTATTTAGTCTTACAATTGAATTTAAACTACCTCGTCATCGTAAGGCGAGGTAGTTGCTCTGACAAAGAGTTGTTTCAAGATAAAATATAAAGATAGTTTTCCAGCGTCATCCCTAGCAAGTTTCTCTCTGTAATCTCCTTATTTCCCTATCCTAAAATAATACTTATGTTCAGTGCACCCTAATTATATTTTTTATAAAGGGGCATAATATGTCTAATCAAATATTTAATAATGAGAATAGAAATAATAAAAACAAATCTATTCAAAATAAAGAAACATCAATAAATAAAAAAACAAAGATGAATAGCCTTCTCCAAAGGATTGCTAATGGTCAGATTGGTGTTGTTTTGGAGGAATTACTTTGAAAAATCAAGGTAGAAAGAAGATCTGGTTTAAGTTAAAAAAGTGCGAATCATACACTAAAAAAACTTTATCATATTGAATGTACAGTTTGTAAAAGATGGTCAGATGATAACCCTTTCTCGTTCTATACTATAGTCAAATTTCTTAATTAGAGATTTGCGTTGTTGTCATCAGAATATGAGTATAGGGGCCATACACCTCAGCCTTTAACACACTTTGGGGCAGAAATGAGTCCATCCTGGGTGATTGACTTGCAAGTAGGAGTGGAGATTTTTAAACCACATATCTTGCCAGCAAACTAAAAAGAAAAACCATCAAGCCTAAACTTGATGGTTTTGATTCTTAACTGCCTATGCGGCAGGGCACTATTAACTCTAGTCCCAGATGTTGGTTACGTGATATGACTTCTTGGTTTGATCAAACCTAGCAACATAAAGTGATTTAGGGACAGGCACCATAAGACTTTGCCCTAAACTTATAATTCATGGATAACTACAGGCATGGCAAATTAAGTTGTGATAGCTAGTGCGATGGATGACATAACACTAGCAACACTGTGGGCTTAGATGCGCACTAAGTGCCGATACAATAAATTGTTACATTCATGCAGTAACATCGAGTTAATAAAGATAAACCGCGCCAGACGTGGAAGCCCCATTGTTTTCTTCATTACCAGAGTTGACCCCTGTTCCATCTGAAGCCTCGTAGGGCGCCCCCACAGCCAGCATATTACCATCTGATGATAAGGCGATTGAATAACCAAAGTAATCAAAATACTCGGAGTTAGAAGCCTTTATGTAGGCCTCTTGAGCCCATGTCGAAGCAATGTAACGGAAGAGATAAACCGCGCCAGACTTGGCAGCATTATTGTTAGCTCCAGCATCAGAATTGACCCCTTTTCCATCTGAAGCCTCATAAATAGCCCCCACAGCCAGTGTATTACCATCTGACGATAAGGCTACTGAATAACCAAACCTATCACCCCTTTCAGTATTAGAAGCCTTTATGTAGGCTTCTTGAGTCCATGTCGAAGCACTGTAACGGAAGAGATAAACCGCTCCAGACTTGGTTGCAGTATTGTTAATTTCAGTACCAGAGTTGACTCCAATTCCATCTGAACTCTCACCATACGCCCCCACTGCTAGCGTATTACCATCTGATGATAAGGCGACTGAGTTACCAAAATTATCATAATGATCGGTATTAGAGGCCTTGATGTAGGCTTCCTGATCCCATTTCGATGCACTGTAGCGGAAGAGATAAACCGCGCCAGAATCAGATGCACTATAATTCGCTTCAGTACCCGAGTTGACTCCTGTTCCATTTGAACCCTCACCAAGCGCCCCCACTGCCAGCGTATTACCATCTGATGATAAGGCGACTGAGTGACCAAATCTATCATTACCATCAGTATTAGAAGCCTTGATGTAGGCTTCCTGAGCCCATTTAGATACACTATAGCGGAAGAGATAAACCGCGCCAGAATTGTAATTATTATAGTCAACTTGAGTACCAGAGTTGACCCCCGTTCCAATTGAGTCCTCACCATAAGCACCCACAGCCAAAGTATTGCCATCAGATGATAAGGCGATTGAATGGCCAAACCTATCTTCATACTCAGCATTAGAGGCCTTGATGTAGGCTTCCTGAGCCCATTTAGATGCACTGTAGCGGAAGAGATAAACCGCGCCAGACTTGGTTGCATTATTGTTATCTCGGTGGCCAGATTTAACTCCGCTTACCTTTGCCATTCCTCCCAAAAACGCACCTACAGCCAGCGTATTGCCATCAGATGATAAGGCGACTGCACTACCAAAGTTATCACCAAGTTCAGGTTTTATGTAAGCTTCCTGAATCCATGTGGATGCACTATACCGAAAGAGGTAAACCGCGCCACCAATCTCAGCATTATTGTCATCTTGGTGACCGGAGTTGACCCCCGTTCCACCAGAAGCTTCATACGGCGCCGCCACAGCTAGCGTGTTGCCATCAGATGATAAGGCGATTGAACTACCAAATGCGTCACCAGAATCAGTGTTGGAGGCCTTTATGTACTGAATGAGGGGCGTTAATTCTTGAGGTGTCAAGGACCTTTTATTTGATACAATTTCACCAGAAGAATTCTTTGCAATAACAAAATATTCAGATGTTAAATTTTTGATGACACCAATATCATTTACGATGACGCTAGTAGTCGTAGATGTTGCGAGTACATCACAAGACTTTGGCATTGATACATCTTTTCTACACAGTAAATATTCATTGGCATTGTCAGAAGCTATCCATGTAAAAGTTGTTGTCTTGTCGTTCATTGATGGTGAGATTGTGATTAGGTCAAATTCTAATGATATTTTATTAGGCGTTGTACTACGAGATAAACAACCAGCCAACATCAACACAACTGACAACGCTATTGTAATTTTTTTATTTGATATGAACATAATACTATTTAGGAATTAATTAATAATTTTAACAAAGAAAATCAGCATCAAAGCTAACAAACCTGGACAAATATATATAGCGCGTTTGGGCGGTTTATTATTGCTTTTGCGTTAAAAGTGTGAATTCGGGTGGCAGATCTCCTATGTTTGGCTGATATTAAGTTACCTCCGAATTCGAACTTGTAAGAATATAATGGGGTCAGGTCTAATAATCGCTTCGAGCCAGCTGTATTTGGACGTTTGTTTAGGGTCGGGCCCATTGAGCAGCGTCGATAAATCACGCATATGGGAGCGAATCGATTCAGGCTCGGTGTGAATACGGTAACAAATAGAATTGAGGACTTTCAGAACATGATCATCTGTGAGCTTTGGCATGGTAACCTCCAACAGGAAAACATTTCCATCACCACACAGAGACCCCATAACAAAGGGTGGTGAACTGAACAAGGTTGAACCTACCGCACACATGGAAACGGCCAGCCGAAGCTGCCTCGCCCAGCCCACCGTAATACCGAATTGAATTGCGCAATAACTAAGCAATTCAGGTTTCGACGGATGCGCCGAGGCCGCACATGATGAAGGCTAAGGTTCAGCCGGCATCAATGCGCCATGTGTAAGTTGCAGGGGTTCAATCCTGGCACTGGATTTTGCCAGTGCTTTTGCAGGATATCGCTGGGGTTCAGAAGAGTCAACGCTTTCAGCGCGTAGGCCGATTAACTGGTCAAAAATCAGTATCTTGTAAAGAGATGTGTTAACAATGTGTCGAGTAAAGAATGAGGTTTAGACAAGGCCGTCACAGAAAACGGCTGCTATTGTTTAAGGCTGAGAAGAGATACCCCACCAAGAAAGTAAAACTTACCAAGATGTGACGAACGATTTAGGGCGTTTTTGGACAAAAATCATTTAGGTTCGATGATCTAAATAGCCCTCTATTCATTACTTAATGTATTCTGACCGAACCAATACCCCCACTAAAGTGGAAGTCAATGATAAATAAATATGCAAAAGGCAAGGTTTTTACCCCTTGCCTCTATTAAAATTATGCTGCATACCATCCATCAGCGAGCACTTCTGCTTGCTCAAGAACAAGCTTAATCGCCTCCTCTGCCGCATCAGGTGGGTACTTCCAGCGACGCAGTAAACGACGTACAAGATTACGCATCCTTGCTCGGACACTCTCACGTTTCTGCCAGTCTACCGTAGCGGATTTACGCAGTTGGTGAGTGAGTTCAATGGCTAGTTGGCGTAGGTTATCGTCACCTAGGGTACGAACAGAAGCTTCGTTGGTAACCAATGCACGGTAAAACGCAATTTCATCAGTGGAAAGCCCCAGCTTTTCCATCATCTCTGCGTCTGCTTGCATCTCTTTAGCCCACTGGATTAGCTCTTCAATCACCTGAGCGGTTTCAATACTGCGGTTATGATACTTACGCAAAGACTCTAAAATTCGGTCGGAGTATTTCTTCTCTTGCACCACATCATTTTTCATACGAGCTTTGATTTCATCACGCAACAGCTTTTCTAATAACTCAACGGCTAAATTCTTCTCTTTCATATTGGCAACATCTTCCAAAAACTCAGGAGAGAGCAAGCCAATATTCGGTTTATCTAAACCAACCGTTTTAAAGATATCATCTACACCATCTGCCACCACTGCATTATTTAAGATCTGGCGTAAAGCAGAATTACGCAATTCATCACTGCGCTTTTTATCAACTGTTGAGTGTTTTAAGAATGCGGTCTTGATCGCTCCGTAAAAGGCGATTTCACTCTTATAACCATCAACCTCATCCAAGGTATTACACAATGAGAAGGCTTTCATCAACGCAGCCATGACATCAAGGAAACGGCGTTTGCCATCACGAACTTCTTCGCCTTTGCTGTTGCGGTGTGAGAGACCTGAGATATGGTTCACGGCTCCCGGAAGCAGTTGCAGAGGTTTGGTTTCAAAATCCGGACGATAGTTGAGTACGTCACCATCGACGGGCGTGGCAAACATTCCGCGAATCACGTCTATTTTTTCCATGAAGACAGCGAAAGCTTCGGCGGTGTCGACGGTAGGCTGACCTTTCCCTTGACTGTTGGTATAGGTCTTCAGTGCGTTTTTGAGCTCATTGGCAATACCAATATAGTCAACAACCAAACCTCCGGGCTTATCCTTAAACACACGATTCACACGCGCTATCGCTTGCATAAGGTTATGGCCTTTCATTGGCTTGTCGATATACATGGTATGACAGCAAGGCGCATCAAAACCTGTCAACCACATATCACGCACAATGACCAGTTGAAGTTCGTCTTCGGTATCTTTGTAGCGCTTTTCAAACAGCTTCTTCGTCTTCTTATCATGAATATGAGGCTGCATTTTGGCTTTATCAGCGGCGCTGCCTGTCATAACAATTTTGATCGCGCCTTTATTTGGATCTTCGTTATGCCATTCGGGTTTGATAGCCACGATGGCATCGTATAAATCCACACAAATCTCGCGACTCATGGCAACAATAATCGCCTTGCCCGGAAAAGTTTCACAGCGAATGGTAAAGTGCTCAACCAGATCTTGGGCAACCTGCTGGATTCTTGGCTCCGCACCAACGAGTTTCTCAAGTGCTGACCACTGTGATTTTATTTTCTCCCGACTTTCCGTTTCTTCGTCTTCGCCAATTTCCTCTTCTACCTGATCGTTGAGCGCTTCGATTTCATCTTGATTAATATCGAGCTTGGCTAAGCGGGATTCGTAGTAAATCGGCACTGTCGCGCCGTCATCGACCGCGTCTTGAATATCGTAGATAGAAACATAATCACCAAAGACACCGCGAGTGTCTTTATCATCCATTGATATCGGTGTACCTGTAAAACCAATAAAAGCGGCATTTGGCAGCGCGTCACGCATGTATTTGGAGTAACCATAAACATAACGCTGATCAACCACATTGCCATCTTCGTCTTTAACATCTACAAGGCGAGCTTTGTTGCCATACTGACTGCGGTGCGCCTCATCGGAAACAACTACGATATTCGAGCGCTCAGAAAGGATCGGATGTGCCATTTCTTCATCGAGCAACGCAAACTTTTGTACGGTTGTGAAGATAATGCCACCGGACTGACGGTTAAAAAGTAAATCGCGTAATGAATCACGATCATCGGCTTGCTGTGGGATCTGTTTGAGCGTCTCTTGCGCCATGCCGAACGTGTTATAGAGCTGACCGTCCAAATCATTTCGGTCTGTGACGACAACAATCGTTGGGTTGTTCATAGTTGGCTGCTGAAGCAATTTACTTGCGTAGCACACCATTGAAATACTCTTGCCGCTTCCTTGAGTATGCCAAACGACGCCCGCTTTGCCACTTCCGGGTTTAATTTTATCTAAGCCTTTTGTCGCCTGAACCTGATATTTTGCAATGTTGTCAGCCACCAAAGGCAAGTTAGCATCGGCTTGCTTCGCTTTTACTGTCGCTTCTACTGCTGCCCGAACGGCGTGAAATTGATGGTAGCCAGCGATTTTCTTGATGATTTTGTCGTTGTCAGTTTCGAATAAGACAAAATAGCGAATGTAATCCAACAAAAGATCGGGGTTGAAGAAGCCGCGTACCATTGTCTCCAACTGGAACTCAAGCAATGGCTTATCATCTTCACCAGAGACAGTCTTCCAAGGCAAGAAGCGTTCTTTATTTGCTGTTAGTGAACCAACACGAGCCGTCCAACCATCACTAATGACTAAGGCTTCGTTGAACGCAAACAACTCACCAATTTCATCTTTGTAGGTCTGTAACTGGTTGTAGGCATTCCAAATGTCAGCATGTTCATCCGCTGGGTTCTTTAGCTCTACAACTGAGATAGGAAGACCGTTAATAAACACGACGACATCTGGGCGACGATTGCCTTTAGTACCTGTGATGGTGAACTGATTAACCACCAAAAACTCATTGTTATCTGAATTAGTGAAATCCATCAAACGGGCATGGGTGTGCTTTGGGGTTGGCTGACCATCTTCAATGACGGTGTATTCAACGGGCACCCCCTCAATCAATAGCTTATGGAATGCTCGGTTGTTTTTTATTAATACCGGAGTTTCAGGGGTGCTTACCGTGTTCACGACCTGATTGAGAGTCTCTTCCGGCAGTTCAGGGTTTAGGATCTCTAACTGATTAAGCAAACGTTTTTTGAGCACCACTTGATGATAGTCATCACGCTCTGGAGTGTCGCCATCTGGTGCGATGTCGTAGCCATTTTTATAGAGGTAGCCTTCACCGATGAACCAATCAAGGCAGAGTTGTTCCAATTGGTCTTCCGTTATTTTCATATAGCGTCTTGCTCCTCAAAGCTGGTGCTTTTCAACTGACGATTGACTTCAAGCAACGCTGACTTAAAAGCTAATTCAAACTTTGTCATGTTTTGTATTAGCCATTCGATGATCTCAGGCCAAAATTCGCGGTTGTAGCCGTCAAATTCCTTGCTCACTTTTATTCGACACGCCTTTTTGCCATCAAGCCTTTGCCAATCAATCGGAGAGCCGAACTTCGTCTCTATATCAGATCGTTGCTTAAATAACGCATCAAAGACAAAATTGTTTTCCTCTGGGGCCTGTCGACTGAGGTACAGCTCAACACGAGCTTCTTTAGTACCAAATATTAAATTGAACCGACAATTTCTCACACCAGAACCAGCACCTAACCACTGGTCTTTACTCGGGCTAATATTATCGAACATGCGACACGAACTATCGGTCATACTTTCGAGTAGCCGCTCCCAAAACTCGTGACGAATTTTATGGCGGTGCTTAATCTCGATAGATGTGCTTTTTCTTCTGCTTCTTTGGCATTCATACCAATCATCAGTTCTTTAGCCTCTGGGGTCGGTATAATTTGCTCGACATTGAGAAACAGCTCCTGAGCCATCGCATACGGCGTAACTTTAAAGCACTGAACTTGGATATCATGATTAAGTAACCACAGTGCTGTACTCGTCACCTCTTTGCGGAAGTTTGCAGCCACAAGCATTAAACGTTGGTTGATACCTGAATTTAAAACGACTTCACTTAGATCGGGGGCATCTAAGAACTCACAAAGCAGAGCTCGTGCGTCACCACCACCGCAGAAGCGCTCCAAATAGCTTTGGAAAATTTCCACGATTTGTGACTTCGTTAAGTTAGAACAATAAGACGCGTATTTGAGTGCTTGCCACATGACATCTCGTCCTGTGTCGTCGAGCTTATTTTCGATGATGACAAGATTTCCGTCTTTGTCTAAAGCCAACAAATCGAGGCGCTCTCTCGTATCGTCAAAGCCATCAAACTCCTTCTGGATGATAAGCAACTCTTCACCAAGTGCGTCGGGTTGATTAGCTAACCACTCCTGCAAATGGTCACGCTCTCTGAACCCCAAGTCACTAAAACGTTTAGTTTCGATCCTAGAAATTCGATTAGATTCGGTATCAATCTTAAACACGTCTTATTGTCCTTATTTTAGTTCTCGGTTGCCGTTTCTAACTCGATTTCGCCGGAAAGCAATTTAGGAAGTAGAGTGTCTCGCAGCTTAGCCAGCTCAATATTCTGTCGAATATTTTGCTGTGTCATCGAAAACATCGCGCCTACTTTTTCTGAGTACAATTCCATTAACTGACTTGGCGGAACAACTACCTGAGCCTTAGCTACTTGCTTCGGCTGCGCCCTTTGTCTTGATCCAGTAGTACCAGTAACTGTGTTCATCAACTCATTTTGAAATGGCGTTGATTTAACTAGGCTGTACAAATAAGGTTTCAAGGCCGGAGCGTTAGGTACAAACTGCATAAACTCTGTTGAACAGATAGCTTGTTCAGCATCTATAGGTAAAGGAAGCCAAATTCTTTGAAAGCGAGGGTTCAATTTCGAAACAAGCACGGCATTTGCTTTAACTTTATATTTATTGCTTTTGATAGACTCCCCTGTATCAAAACTAGGGTAATAACCATCATCGAAAGCAGGGATACTATAGTGCTCCCAGATTGTCTCCGGCTCTTTGTTTGGCTTAACTGAGGTTGTATCCAGCTTTGCTAGCTCAGTTAGCTCGCCAACTTCCCATCCCTCAGGAATCAAACCCAACTCAGACTCAACTAGCTTTTCTGGGAATAGCGAGGCAGTCGCCGCATCCATTCCTTCTGGTTGCTCTCCATTCATCTTGGCTTTGACAGGTTCAAAATCGACAAACCATGACTTGAAGGTAGCTTGCGCAATTTCTTCTAGGGTTTGGTTTATCTCATAGTTGAGGTGAATCTTATCATCCAGCTCGCCTAAAACCGCAGCAATACGATTCTGCTCTTCTAAGGCAGGAATCGGAAACAACAGACGTTCAAGAGTTTGCAGGTTAATGTTGTCTTGTACACTACCAGTAGCTTGTGCCTGAATGCGCTTCCTTAACAGTCGAAATACGTACTCTATGAAGTAAACATTACACTTCGATTCATCAGCTATAAATCCAATTACGCTATCTGGAAAGCAAGCTGGATAAGTAAGTATCCCTGTTTCGGCTATGTTTGCGGCTATGGTGATACACATAGTACCTTTCGGCCATAACCGACTCTGAGCTAAACCATCTTCGCTATATGTCTGAGAGTGTTGAGTAATTCGACCTTTAGAAGCCTTTACATCACCAGTTTGAACAAATGGGTAAGGCCCACCGTACAAATGAGCTGCATCTCGTGGACGATGACGTGAACGCCCTCGATTTACTTCACCTAAGTCGCTGAGTTTTACCTGAGACCACCCTTCAGGAACGTGAAGTTCAAAGCTCATAACCTAACCCCGCTAGGTTCTTTTTGATTTCGGCTTCTAGTGTTGCTGATTCTGCAAACTGCTCACCCAACTTCGCAGTCAATGTCGCCATCTTCTCAGCAAATGGAATACCGTCATCCTCTTCCTCGGCTGCTCCTACATAACGCCCCGGAGTAAGCACAAACTCATGCTTAGTGATCTCTTCAAGCGTTGCGGATTTACAGAAACCTGCTTGGTCTTCATAACCAACGCCATTAACTTCTTCTCCCGTTTTCCATGCGTGATAGATGTCGGCGACTTTCTGAATATCATCAAAGCTAAAATCACGTAGAACACGGTCTTTCATATAACCAAGATTACGAGCATCAATAAACAGCACTTCACCCTTACGATCACGCAGCTTACGACCTGCTTTGTCTGTACGAGCGGTTTTGTTCTTAGTTAAGAACCAGATACATGCAGGAATCTGAGTGTTAGTAAACAGTTGACCGGGTAGCGCTACCATACATTCAACAAGATCGTTTTCGATTAGCGCTTTGCGGATCTCACCTTCATTGTTGGTTGTCGAACTCATCGAGCCGTTTGCCAATAGAAGCGCCTGAGAGCCATCAGGAGCAAGATGATGAAGCATGTGCTGCATCCATGCGAAGTTCGCATTACCTGACGGTGGTTGGCCATATTTGAAGCGCGGATCATTATCATCAAGACCCGTATTCCACTCTTTCATGTTAAATGGAGGGTTAGCCATGATGAAATCAGCACGAAGATCAGGGTGCTGAACATTGGTATAGGTACTTGCTGGCTCTTTACCAAAATCGTAATCAAGACCACGGATCGCCATGTTCATCGCAGCTAGCTGCCACGTTGTATGGTTATATTCTTGACCGTAGATAGAGATCTTCTGCTTCTGAGTAAGGGCATCAACCTTCTTCTCATTTGCATGACGCTCAATGAACTTCTCTGACTGCACAAAGAAACCACCAGAACCCATGGCAGGGTCGTACACTCGACCTTCAAAGGGTTCAATCATTTCAACGATCAACGTTACGATTGATGCTGGCGTGTAGAACTGACCACCTTTTTTACCCTCAGCAAGCGCAAACTGACCAAGCATGTATTCGTACACGTGACCAAGAATATCTTTACTGTTTAGGTCTGCATGAACAAACGGGATCGTCGCTATCAGGTTGATTAGCTCATTCAACTTAGCCTGATCGATCTTCAAACCTGAGTAAGATTTGTTTAGTACACCTTTTAGTTTCGGGTTATCACGCTCGATGCCCTCAAGTGCGTTATCAATCAGGTGACCAACCGAGGTGATCTTCTTAGCTTTACCATCAATCTCAAGATCGGCACCACCAATCACGCGAGGGCCGTTATCTTGAAGGAACTGCCAACGAGATTCGGTTGGTAGCCAGAATACATTCTTCTCGGTGTAGAAGTCGCGTTGCTCAAGTTCAATAGCGATCTCGGCTACCAATTCTTCTTCAGAGAAGTCAGCAGGATCTAGGTAGTATTCGTGATCTGGGTTAGCAAGGTCTGCTTTGATTTCTTCCTGACGCAGCTTAAACGCATCAGATACGTATTTAACGAAGATTAAGCCAAGCACAGCGTGTTTGTATTGTGCCGCATCTAACGTTGAGCGTAGCTTGTCTGCCGCTGTCCAGAGCTTACTTTCAAGCTCTTTAAGGAATTGTTGTTCTTGTTGGTTCATTTCGGTGTTCTTTAAAACGAAAAATTCTTGCCATGATACCACCCAAGCCTAAAAAGTCCTTGATTTATGCCTTACTTAGAAGTGGATTTTATGAAGTAAGGAGCACATCATGGTTGCTTGGAACAAAGGTAAACGAGTTGGTCAGAAGAAAGCGTTCAAATTAGAGGACATTTGGCGGATTCGAATCCGCTTAGAGCTTGAAGAACGCTTGTTCGAGTTAGCACTGTTTAATCTTGCCATTGATAGCAAACTGAGGTCTTGTGATCTGCGGAATCTCAAGGTACAAGATGTCAGCCGCAGTGGGTGTGTGATGTCGAGAGCCATCGTTAAACAACAGAAAACCCAGCAAGAGGTACACTTCGAAATCACTCCCAAGACGCAGCAGACGTTGTCACAATGGATCATAAAAAATGCATTGTCACCTACCGACTTCTTGTTTCCTAGCCCACGCAGAGAGGGGCAGCCCATCTCGTATCACTACTACACGACTTTAGTAAACAAGTGGGTGACCGATATCGGCTTAGACAAAACACAATACGGGACGCACTCATTACGACGCACCAAAGCTTCTTTGATCTACGCTAAGACCAAGAATCTTAGGGCTATTCAGTTACTTCTGGGTCATGCTAAGCTCGAAAACACGATTGAATACCTTGGCGTCGAGATTGAAGATACACTAAGGATTTCAGAGAGTTGTGAGACGTGAGGAACCATCATGCAGTGCCCTGAATGTGAAAACCACTTTGGTTGGGATTGGATTGAAGACGAGTGCATTGAGCCAAACGAAGAGTTTGATTGCCCAAGTTGTGGTGTGACGCTGCGTTACATCATAGATGAGGGTACTTACTATGGTGCTCAGCATAAGACTGTTGAGGTAGTTGATGAGTAATTCACTACCTGATAAAGAGCTATTCGTTGAGTGCCCTCAATGTAAAAAGGATATCAAACAGAAAAACCTTAAACGCCACCTTAGAAAAATACATGGCGAAAAAATAGCGCCTATTCAACCAACATCTTTTCCAGAAACGCCAAGTACCAGCAGAACAACATCTAGAACAGAGCGTATAAACGCTCTGTTTTCAAAGATAAATCAAGGGCAATACGATAACCAAGATAGTCTAGTTAGGCTTATGAAAAATGCTGAAGCTAAAGGCGAACAAACAATACTGAAAGCAGTACAACAACGTTTACGAAAAGTATTTCCCAAGCTTTACCGTCGATATGTAGGCCCAATAACACTGCGAGACCCATTAGGTAGTAAAAATTGTTACTGCGCCAAACCTACATCACTCCACAATATAGCACACGACATTTTAAACATGACCATCCCTACAGAAGCATTACAGTGCGACCTTTGCTGGGACGAAGACATTACAGTCGCGTGGGGTGTATATGGGCCTTTTGGAGCAAAAGTGATTGATAAACACACATGGACGACTACTTGCCACGAGCGTGGCGATGTCAAGTACGCTACTCACTAAGAATATAATTTATAAGGCTTAATTAAAAAAATGAACAATGTAACCTTTGCTTGTCGTGACGAGTTCAAACGAGAAACCGTAGCAGAAAAAGTAGCTCTATTACTTGAGTCGTCAATAGATATCTCCCCAATGGTCGTTGACGGTGGGTGGGGAACCGGAAAAACGGAGTTCTGCCATAAACTAATCAACTTAATGAAAGGCAGAGATTCGCATCATCTGATTTACGTTGATGCATTTCAGGCTGATCATGCCGATGAACCTTTGCTAACAATACTAGCTGAAATTTTGAAAGTTCTACCTGAAGGTGAGCAGCGAGAAAGCTTCGTTCAAAAAGTCTTACCAACCGTTAGGTATGGTCTAAAAACTTTAGCAAAAGCAGGTGTTGCCCATGTATTAAAACAAGATACAGAAACTGTCCTTGATGGATTTGACAAAGAGATCCAGAAAGTAGCAGATAAAGCGATAGATTCATCAGTAGAGTCGCTGTTAAAAGATCATATAAAGGCTAATGAAAGCCTAGAAGCTCTACAAAAAATGATGGCTGATATTACGGAAGAAAAGCCTATTGTAGTATTCATCGATGAACTAGATCGGTGTCGACCTGACTTTGCGGTGAATATACTCGAAGTAATTAAGCACACATTCCCTGTTTCTGGTGTTCAGTTTGTCCTAGTGACCAACACAAACCAACTAAAAGCCTCTATTAATCATCGATATGGTGACAGTGTTAACGCTCAACAATATCTTGATAAATTCCTCAAGTTTACTTTCGTATTACCTAACTCCTTTTCAAATCATAGTGGTCTAGAAAAGTCTCTGGCTTCTGTTTGCCACTATCAAAACCTTGTTAACCAAAGCCCCCTTTTGGAACCCCTTAACTTAGCAGAAAATGCCGAGTTTGCTTTCGTAAAGCATGTAATACGTGAGCATCAACTTTCATTACGTGAAGTGGAAACACTAGTCAGGTACATAGAGGTATATCAACAACTCTCAAATGGGCAAGCTCTAGCTGATGACATTGTATTCGGATACCGACTACTTCGACTTTTTGGAGTTATGCTCTTTTGCTTTAACAAACAGATAGCTAGCTCGCTTACTCGTTCAAGAGCTGATGCAAAACAGCTTGCTGAGTTCTTTGGTGAGCATCAAATAGTTCCCATCCGAGAAGGGTCACTTGATGCAGAACACCATCAAGTCGTCCTTACAATGATCGCGCAAGAATGCTTGTACAACTCAGACCTGTTTGAGCCTAGTGATGATCACCATGACTCAGAATGGCGACACTTAATCGAAGCCTACTTCCGTCGAGGAGGCTTTCCTCCTAGAAAAGGGGCACGTACAAAAATCGTAGCGGAAGCAATTCAAACCCTTAATCTAATGTAAATCATATAAAGCTTGGCGATTTAGGCTAACTCCTAAGTCGCTTATGTCCCGAAGTGACTCAAAATCATTTTCAGCATACCTCCAGGCACCGATTCCCAATTACTCACCTTTAACGAATAATTACGCAACCACATGTATTTTTTTCACATGAATTTTATTAGGGAAAATTTGGAGCCAGAACGACAAGTAATTTAATGAGCGAAAATCACAATGGGGGCAGATTTGAGCTAGCTACAGAGGCTAGCCTGCTTGGGAGGCTTCATATCTAAGATGTACTGACGAGTAAATGGAGTGATTATGCTCTTTTAGCTGCATCCAGCTCATTTTCTGCCTGTCGCATATCGTCTATCGCCTCTTTTAAATCTTCAGAACTTACCGCACCAGCTCGATGAAGCCTTGCCATTTCCTTGTGATGCTGACAAGCGCGATCATACTTTTCTCTTGCTTCCTTTATTTCAGGACTTCTGTTTATGTTGAACATAGACAACTACCTCATGTGATTGAATGATCATGTTAAACACTACAGTACAAAGATGAGTAAAAGTAGGTCAAATGGCCTCACTGTGATTTGTGAAATTGAGCGTCACCAACACGAAATGGGGCAGAAATGAGTTCATCCTGCGTGATTAACTTGCAAGTAGGAGTGGAGATTTTTAAACCATATATCTCGCCAGCAAACTAAAAAGAAAAACCGTCAAGCCTAAACTTGATGGTTTTGATTCTTAACTGCCTATGCGGCAGGGCACTATTAACTATAGTCCCAGATGTTGTTTACGTGATATGACTTCTTAGTTTGGTCAAACCTAGCAAAATCACTTTTGTTGTAAACCTACAGCAAAAAAACAGACGATGAAGACTTATGGTGAAAATATGAAAAAAGCCCGCAAATTACTTTGCGGGCTTTTAAATGGGTGGAAGCCCCAGCCACATCCCGGCACACAAGTCACTCGCTGCGGCTGCTTCCTTCCGGACCTGACCGAGTTCACGAGCTATTGTTGCGGGAGGACCAGGGCCTCCATAGATTCTGTTTCCTTAGCATGGCTAAGGAGTGAGGGGATTATCAGCCATCACCGCAGGTAATTCAAGGGAAATTCCTAATATTTCCTTCGATTTAGTGCCAAGTGATTAGTCGTTAACCATCCTGACTTAAATGGACCACATTTTGCTCATGAGACTGACCACTTCTCATACCTTGATGACTTTCTCGTTTATGATCGTACATGGCTTGGTCAGCTTGATTAAGGACTTCTTGCAGGGTCATCAGCCCTTCTCTCGGAAAAGACACGCCTATCGCCACGGAGAGTTCCAAAGACACCTGATGCGCTTCAGATACAAAATGTATAGTGGAAAGCTTCTCCAAAAGTGAGTTTAAGGATTGCGAATCTGGCTGACCAATAAGAATAAACTCATCGCCGCCAATTCTATATCGGTACCCTTTCCAGAAACGTTCGATTTGTTCTGCCACCGCGCGCAGAACCTGATCACCGATTTCGTGACCATAGGTGTCATTGATGAACTTAAAGCGATTCACATCCAGATAGAGCAAGGTGTAATGAGCACTTATACCCGAGCGGAAACGCCTGTGCATTGAACGTCGATTCTTGAGCCGGGTCAGATTGTCTGTGGTTGACTGGTTGTGAAGATACATAGCGACAATTGCTAGGAAGGCTAACACCAGCATAAATAACGCCCTAATATGGCTCGAAAAGCGCTGTTCCGCCTGAAGGGTGGCTTTCCAGTCTGGCCGATAGTCATAGCGTTGGACAATTCTCTCGGTATCTATCATTTTCAGCGCTCGACTGAATAGAGGAGCTAGCGATGCCCCTATCTGATTTTTGGCAAAACCAATCGCGATATCTGAAGTGTAATACCCCCCTATCAACGGATCTTCCTTCAAAGGTAGGAGATCTTTTGACTCGCGCAAAAGCGTATTAAAGTTGGCTCGACTTATCGCAATGTAGTCGACTTCATGATTCATTAACGCCTTCAGTTGCGACTCGCTGCTGTCGTAGGTGAGCAATGTTTTCTTAGGCAGCAGTCCCCTGAGTAGTTCCTCATAAAAGTCATCTTTTACCACACCGATGCGCTCAACAATCAGCTCTGAGACATTGCTATATACATTATCTTTGTAACCTTCGCGCTTAACCAATATTGCTTCGGGCTGATAATACGGATCACTGTAGTAAACAAGATCTTTGCGAACTTCAGAGATAGCAATCGGAGAGAGCACATCTATTCGCTTGGCGAGCAAATCACCATACATACTTTCCCAAGATTCATCCGCTGTGCTTTCTATCTGACAATTCAACATCAGAATATCGCAGGCTTGAACAACAATATCCGCGGTAATGCCGGCGATAGAACCATCCTTGCGGTAAGTGGCGTATTGACCGATATTTTCTATTTTAACTCTGAGTGGGCGATTAAAGTTGATACCACTACTGAGTACCGCTTGTCGTAGTGCCTGCTGACGGATCTCAAACTGATATTGATTGATAGATTCGCGCAAAAGTTTCTGCACTTCAGCACTGTGTACATAGTGCTCAATCCTTTTTAACAAAGCCGGATGGGCACCTTTACGTGCGACGATGGAGACAGGTTTAATTGAAAGCTGATTGTTAAGTAGCTGAGCGTCATAACCCGCAATCAACATAGGCTTGAGCTGATTGATAGCATCAACCACACCATCCACACTCCCTTGCTTGAGTAATGTTAACGCTTCCGACTGCCCCGTGTACTCTACCAAGGTTATCGAGGGAAATGCGTTGCGTATTAGCTCACCATAGATGGTACCTTTTGGCACACCGACAGTGCGAATCCCGTCCAATGTAGCATTCGTAGCACTAAATACGTACGTATATTCAATATTGGTTGGACTAGAGAAATCGAAATTTAACGCTCTCTCTGGTGTAAAAGTGACGTTCGCCGCGAAATCACTCTCTCCAGCTCGCACTGAGTCAAGGATTGCGCCAAAGCTGGGATAATAGACGTATTCAATATTAAGAGAAAACTTAGACGCAACGGCATCGAACAGGACGCGCGTCACTACGTCGTCTGCTTCCATGGCAACTTTGTAATTGGGAGTCTGGGCTTTGACGGGCGGAAACCAGATAGTAAAAAACAAGACAGCTATCCAGCCGAAACGTCGTTTTATTAGCATAGAGAAGGTTCAAAAAGGCAGTGTGACAAGGAGGTGGTCACGTGCAACCACACAATAAGTGATGTTTAAAATATGCGCAATTCTGGCATAGATAGTGAAATTGTCCAAGCGCATAGTTTAAAATCAATTTATTATTTTTGATTACAAATCGGCTTCTTCTTCTGAGCTACGCAGAATATAGTCTGTCATCCATGCGGTACCCAGTAGGCAAATCCACACAACAAACACTGGGTTTGGCACCTCAACCGTTGGCGTGACGACCAATGCCGCAAACCCGACCGTAGGGAGTGTCCAGCACAACAGTTTGCCCCAGTGAAAGCTTTCTAACTTAGCCAAGCTTTCCATAGATGCGAATATCCCCGTGACACAGAGTGCAACCAATGCCGCGTAGGGTAAGTCAGCCATCCACAAAGGTAAAATAAGCCCCAAAGCCCACCAACTATGCTGGTTATTGGGTTGCCAATAACGTACAGCCCACCATGTCACGATCACCGCTAACGTCTGCACCACGGTGATCATAGGTTCTCCACCGAGTTTGCCCGCCGACTGAGTCGTCATAATGCCCACCTGCAAGGTCACCACAATCAGTGCGGCGGTCAATACGACACCTAAAGTGCTTCGTCTGGAAAACACCACCATCATCAGTGGAAATAGGATCCACTGGCTCATCGACAGTGCAATCGGCTGATACGGCAGCGTCAAACCGTAGGTTGTGAGTGCCGCCATCAAAATAAGTCCGACACTGCCCTTGTTCGGAATGACCCATAACGCAGGAATGATCAACGCCAAAATAGGAATGTCGCCATCACTCAGACTGATAGCCCGAGCACAAACCACGGCCAACAAGGTTGTCACTATGAACTGAAATGTAGAAAATATCATGCCCTCTCCTTATCCCTTCCATGGAAAAATCGAACTAGGACAACATCATTATGGACCAGTTTTTAGTGCAAATCTTTGCGGTGATTCACCAAATTCCATGTGGAAAAGTCACGACTTACGGAGAAATCGCCAAACTTGCTGGTTATCCGGGCTATGCTCGCCATGTCGGGAAAGCCTTAGGTAACCTGCCAAAAGATTCCAAACTTCCTTGGTTTAGGGTCATTAATAGCCAAGGAAGGATTTCGCTAAAAGGGCAGCATTTAGTCAGACAAAGGGAGTTGCTGATAGCAGAAGAGATTGAAGTCACCAACGATGGAAAGGTGAGCTTGAGAAAGTTTCGCTGGCAGCCCTAGGCTGCCATTTTACAGCCCAGATTATTGACTGACTTTCACTAAAACTAAGTCAAGTTGGCTGGTCTGGTGACGATCGGTGATTACCGGATATACGGTATCACTGATGAAACGCAATTGGCCTTCCACCTCGATTCGAGCACTGACGCTATAAGTGTGATGGGGCTTTATTTTTCTGGGATCAAACGCTAAATCAAATTTAAAAGGAACCTGAGTACCTCCCGTTTCAAATCGGTGTTTTGCTATCACTGTCGCGGGCGCATCAGCGAGTGAGATATCTTGTAGAGTCACTATCACCAGCGCGTTTGCGGGTAACGCAATACGTTCTCGGTATGTAATCGTACCTGTAATGGCATCTATTTTGACGTCTTTAGTCGGTTTTGCTGGGGACTGGCAACCCAACAATGTCAGCCCAAGTAAAGCGACCACTAGTAGAGTTAATCCTTTCTTCATAACCCCTCACTAACTTATTAAAATTCCAACTATTATAGATTTCACTCTCTGGTTTGTCATGACGTGAACCAGCAGAATTCTCCACCCTGAGTCTAAAGATATTTTTATAACTTAATGTTCAAGTATCTGTTTAACTGATCAATTTGTGCTTAGAATAAGGCTATATTGATGAAATTGTTAAAGGTGTGAGAATGAGTAAGCCTCTCGACGAACTTCTAGAACTATTACAACTGGAAAAGCTAGAAGAAGGGCTTTTCAGAGGCCAAAGTGAGAACCTTGGCTTGCCTCAGGTATACGGTGGTCAAGTGATTGGCCAAGCACTCTCTGCCGCTCGATACACAGTGGCTGATGATCGAACTGTTCATTCATTTCATAGCTATTTTCTCTACCCTGGGGATCCGGAAAAGCCGATTGTGTATGACGTAGAAAACTTGCGGGATGGAAGAAGTTTTAGTACTCGCCGTGTCAAAGCCATCCAAAATGGTCGACCAATTTTTTATCTCACCGCTTCTTACCATGGTGAGGCCCCAGGTTTTGAGCATCAAAACGCCATGCCAGACATTCCAGGCCCTGAGAATTACGCTTCTGAATCAGAGCTTGCTGAACAAATAGCGGACTTTTTGCCAGAGAAAATCAAAGTGGCATTTTGTGGTGAGAAACCCATTGAAACTCGCCCTGTAACAGTGGTAAACCCACTAAAACCCCACAAAGAAGAAGCAAAGCAATATCTGTGGATTAAGGCCAACGGAGCCATGCCGGACAACCAACTCATTCATCAATATCTTCTCGGCTATGCCTCAGACTGGGGTTTTCTGGTCACCGCATTGCATCCACATGGCGTATCACTAATGACGCCTAATTTCCAAGTCGCCACCATCGACCATTCAATATGGTTCCATCGACCTTTTAAGATGGATGAGTGGTTGCTCTACGTGATTGAAAGCCCGACGGCCAGTAACACGCGTGGCTTAGTACGTGGTGAGATCTATAACCGTCAGGGTCATCTGGTGGCTTCTGCCGTTCAGGAAGGTGTGATGCGGTTTACCAAATAACCTTTCCCAAAAAAGAGACCGAATGTCAGAATTATGTATACTCTAAACCCATCGGGTTTACTCAGGACATGACCTCAGATTAGGATGCAAAGCCACGTATAATATTTGGCTTATCTTAATGAAAAATATACTTATCACCCTGACCTGTCTCTTTTTGTCATCACACACGGTTGCAGACACACTCACACAACAAGTCGCTCAGTTAGAGACTCAATCTGGTGGTCGTCTCGGTGTCGCCGTTTTGGATACCCAAAATAATCATCAGTGGCAATATCGTGGCGATGAGCGCTTTCCTATGATGAGTACCTTTAAAGCACTGATGTGTGCCAGCGCACTCGATCTTGCCGACCAAAACAAGCTTAGCTTAAACGCCACGACCACGATTAAAGAAAGCGATCTGGTGACTTGGTCTCCGGTTACTGAAAAATTGATTGGTCAAGACATGACAATTCAACAAGCTTGCGAAGCGACGATGCTGATGAGCGATAACACGGCGGCCAATATCGTATTGCATCAAATTGGCGGCCCGCAGCAAGTGACACAATTTGTCCGAACTCTCGATGATAAAGTCACTCGCCTTGACCGCTATGAACCGGAACTGAATCAAGCCACTCCAGGTGATAAACGCGATACCACCTCTCCTCATGCGATGGTCACGTCTCTCAACACCATTTTGCTTCAAGACGGGTTGAGCGAAAAAAACCAACAGACTCTGCTGACTTGGATGAAAAACAATAAAATCTCAGATTCTCTGATCCGCTCTATTTTACCCCAAGGTTGGTCCATTGCTGATCGCACCGGCGCTGGTGAACAAGGTTCAAGAGCGATCAACGCACTGGTATGGAACGAGCAGCATAAACCGATCATTATCAGTCTTTATTTGACCCACACAGAGCTTGATATAGCGCAGCGCAATCAAACGCTCAACCAAGTAGCAAAACTGGTACTTGAACATTTTTCAGTGGAGTAGAAACGACAAAGAAGCCATCGCTGGCTTCTTTGCGTCTCCAATGCATGATCAATGTGAATGCCCATGTGAACGCTCGGCACTGTAGCCGCTAAAACTCGAATCTACGGTGCCTTTAAAACAGTTGAGAACCCAAGGGAATCTGATTTACCAGACTTTACGTGGCTATACATTTCTTTACGTTTCTCCAATCGGTAGCGCTGTCGTGTACTTGAGCGGCTCCATGGCAAAGGTTGACGTGACATTGGAGATGCCAGCAATGGAGTTAACTAATTTTTTATAGAAGTTATCAAAGCATTGCATATCTTTGACCTGAACTTTCATCATGTAGTCGTACTCACCAGCCATTCGATAGAATTCCATCACTTCAGGAAAGTCTGCCGCGGTAGAAACAAATTGACTGTACCACTCATGGGAATGGTCGCAGGTTTTCACCAAAACAAAAGCGGTGAAAGATAAGTCGAGCTTTTCCGGGTTAAGCAAAGCCACCCTTTTTTTCAATGACACCCGATTCTTCAAGCTTTTTCAGCCGCTTCCAGCACGGTGTAGTCGTTAAATTCACCGCCTCTGCTAAGTCATTTAAGGACAAGGTTCCATCTTGTTGTAACAACGCTAAAATTTTTCGGTCTACCTTATCCAACTCCACACCCATAAAGAACTCCTATAGAAAAATTTTCTACAAATAAAGCAAATTAAAGGCAATTAGGCAAAGCATTTCTCCTAATATATAGATAGATTATTAGCATAACGATGCTAAGGAGGTACCCATGTGTACAGACCACAACTGGATTAATAACGCGATTCGAAAAATTGAGGCTGATTTCCAACGTTCCGCGGATACGCACTTGATCAAATTGGATTTGCCCAGTGTGGCAGGGATCGATATTTATCTCAAAGATGAAAGTACACATCCGACAGGATCTTTAAAGCATCGTCTGGCACGCTCACTGTTTCTTTATGCAATCTGTAATGGATGGGTCGGCCCAGAAACCCCAATTATTGAATCATCATCTGGCAGTACTGCTGTATCAGAAGCCTATTTTGCTCGGCTACTTGGTTTGCCATTTATTGCCGTTATGCCTAAATGCACCGCGAAGAAGAAAATTGAGCAGATTGAGTTTTATGGGGGTCAAGCACATTTGGTTGATCGCTCAGATCAAATCTACGCAGAATCACATCGATTAGCGAAAGAACTCAATGGCCATTACATGGACCAGTTCACCTATGCCGAGCGTGCGACAGACTGGCGTGGTAACAACAATATCGCCAATTCTATTTTCAGCCAGATGAAGCTTGAAGATAACCCTATCCCTAAATGGGTAGTCATGAGCCCAGGCACGGGGGGACTTCCGCTACTATTGGTCGTTTTATTCGCTATCAACAACACTCGACTAAACTTTGCGTCGTTGACCCTGAAAATTCTGTCTTCCACGAATTCTTCAAAACAGGGAACCCTGAACTCAAGGGCAACTGCGGAAGTAAAATCGAAGGCATCGGTCGACCTCGCGTAGAGCCAAGTTTCATTCCAGGCGTGATTGATGAGATGCGCACCATCCCAGATGCCGCTTCTGTTGCAACGGCACATTGGCTTGAAAAGATCCTTGGCCGTAAAGTAGGTGCGTCAACGGGAACTAACCTATACGGTGTACTGCAGATAGCAAGTGAAATGAAAGCACGCGGTGAAACAGGCTCTATCGTGACACTTTTGTGTGATAGTGGTGAACGTTATCTAGACACCTACTACAATAGTGAGTGGGTCAAACAAAACATCGGCGACTTGCAACCTTATCTCGCAAAATTAGAAGCATTTAAAGCAACGGGCCAAATCTAAATAACAATAACAACATCAGTTGGAAACTCAAACGCCACTCATCTGAGTGGCGTTTTTCATATCAGGGGAGAGCGTTAACGCTTTTTCTGACGCGCTTCGAAAGCCGCGAGTTGTTCAGGTGTCGCTTTCGGCTGGTGATTCTGTTTCCACTCATCGTAAGTCATACCATAAACACGTTCACGTGCATCATCGATATCCAGTTCTAAACCCTGAGTTTCCGCTTCAGCTTTATACCATTTACTGAAACAGTTACGGCAGAACCCCGCAAGGATCATTAGATCGATGTTCTGCACGTCTTTATTCTCATCAAGATGAGAAAGTAGGCGGCGAAATACCGCTGCATCCAATTTATCCTGCTCTTCCTGAGAAAGGTTTTTATACTTAAATTCAGCCACTTTACTTGCCTATTGTTGTTCTGTATCGAATTATCTTATCAAGTCTTTGTCCAATACAAAAACGCCCAAGCACTTGGCTCGGGCGTTTATTATCAGGTTATGCGGTTAACCTTGAATACCGACAATCAACCATGGAGCATTAGGTACCGTTAGGTCACGCTCAAGGTGCCAGATGTCTTCAATGTTTTCTTCAACATTCTCTACAGTATCACGGTAGCGACCGCTAAACTGTAAACTAAGCTGTGCTTTGCTTGCATCGTAGTCGGCACGAACGATTTCTGCGTCAACGTACATCACATCTGTATGCTGCTCACCTTCCAGTTTCGCACGCTCTGATTTTAAATCTTCAAACAGACTTGGAGAAACATATTCCTCAATCGTTTCAAGCTGGTTGTGGTTCCATGCACCTTGAAGTGTTCTGTAATGCTCACGAGAACCATTCACAAAAGCCACTTTGTCAAAACCCGGTGGATAGTTGTGCGGAATATCGGACTGAGCACCAAAACCAAAACCGCCTTGGCTGCCAGACTGAGGCTGCTGTTCGAAATTATGAACATTAGGCTGCTCAAATTTAGCTGCAGAGCCGCCGAAAGCAGGCTGCTGTTTATGCTGATTCATACTGCCTTGCTTCGACCCAAGCAGACCTCGCATCAATTTGAAGATGACAAACGCCACCAAGCCCATGATAAGGATATCCATGAACTGGATTCCTTCAAACGCGCCACCGAAGAATGCCGCTAAAAGACCACCCGCTAACAGACCGCCAAGCAATCCGCCCATCAGGCCTTTTTTAGTTGACCCTTGCGTTTTTGCGCCTTGGTCTTTACCAATCGTGTTTGTGTTTTGCTGTTGTTGCTTTGGTGCAGGAGCTGTTTTAAAGCTCTTACCAAATGACTTGCCGCCACCGAACTTCTTCGCTTCTGCGATAGGAGTAATAGCAACAGAGACCATCAGCAAAGCAACGAGGGAAAAAAGTCGTTTCATATTTTTCCTTAGGGTTTCCTGTATAAGGTAAGAATTATACTTATGGGGCAATAGTAGCCTTTGTCTCTAGAGAATGAAATATGCCAAAGTCGAATACATGTATCAAAGTATTGCAAATTCGAAGATAGTCAGTTGCGCTTCACACCCAGCCTCATTAGAATATTGAACGTTGTTCATTTTTGAAATTTTGTCATGGCCCGTAGAAACGATCATACACGCGATGAGCTTATCGCTCTCACGTTAGACACAGTAAAAGAATTCTTGAGCGAAAACTCCTATCACGAGTTAAGTTTGCGCAAGGTTGCGAATATGATCGGCTATGTGCCAAGCACACTGGTCAACGTGTTTGGTAATTACAATCTACTGCTGCTTCATGCTGTCGCTCAGACTCTAGATGAGCTAGCAAGTGAAGCAAAAGTGGTTGTTGAACAGAGTCAGGCGCCAAAAACGGCCTTGTATGAGCTCGCTTACTGTTATCACGACTTTGCCCAGCGCCACCCTTACCGTTGGCAGTTAATTTTCGAACACAATATGCATGGTGAGACGCTACCCGAATGGCAAGCTGAACGTATTGATAGCATGACGGGCATGCTTGAACAGCTACTCCAAGTTATCGCTCCTCACCGTTCAGAAAAGGAAGTGTTACAAGCCAGTCGAGTACTTTGGTCTGGTGTCCACGGTATTACCTTGTTGAGTGTTGATGATAAGTTCTTCGCAGCAGAACCTATCGACGGCAAAGAACTGATAAATAACCTACTCTCTAACTACATCGCGAACTGGTAATCGCATCCTAAAGGAACAAGGATCACCATGCCAAACAGCCAAACTTCTCTTTTAGGGCAGAGACGATTTCTGCCCTATTTCGTGACCCAATTTTTTGGTGCTTTTAACGATAATATTTTTAAAAACGTCTTACTGCTTTTCGTCGCTTTCGCTGGTGCTGGTGCCTTACCTATCTCCAGCAATTTATTCATCAACCTTGCGGCTGGCTTGTTTATTTTGCCTTTCTTCCTTTTTTTTCTGCCTCTGCTGGCGTATTGGCCGATAAGTATGAGAAGTCTTGGTTCATTCGCAAGGTCAAACTGGCTGAAATTGGCATTATGACTCTGGGGGCAATTGGCTTTATCACCGAAAGCTACGTCATCCTGTTAATTCTACTGTTCTTGATGGGGACGCAATCGGCATTTTTCGGTCCGGTAAAATACGCACTATTACCACAGCAGCTTAAACCGCAAGAGCTGGTGCCGGGTAATGCTTTGGTAGAAACAGGCACGTTTCTCGCCATTCTTCTCGGCACGCTAGGTGCAGGCATTATTGCTTCAGCGGAAAGCGCTAAATACGTGGCAGCAGGATGCGTCGTATTGTTTGCCGTGTTTGGGTATCTCGCCAGTCGTTCAATTCCTGATGCACCCGCCAGCGCACCAGACATAAAATTCCGCTGGCAGCCGATCAAACAAACCCGTAATACCATCGCCATCGCTAAATCCGACAAAACGATTTTCCAAGCCTTGATGGCGATCAGCTGGTTCTGGTTCTTGGGGGCAGCCTACCTGACTCAGTTCCCTAATTTCACGAAACTTTATCTCAATGGCAGTGAAAGTGCGGTTTCGTTCCTACTGGCACTTTTTTTCTGTCGGGATCGCCATTGGATCTCTGGCTTGTGATAAATTATCCAACCACAGAATTGAAGTCGGTATCGTGCCACTGGGTAGTTTAGGGATTTCAATATTTGGTTTCTTAATGGCAACCTCTGTCCCAGCCAGTCTGCCGGAGTTTGAAAACTTTACAGATTTTGTGTCTTACCAGCCATTATGGCCTGTGTTCATCTCGCTGTTGATGCTGGGTGCATCTGGTGGGGTGTTTATTGTGCCACTCTATGCATTGATGCAGCAGCGTGCCAAAGTCACAGAGCGCGCTCAAGTGATTGCAGCACTCAACATCTATAACTCACTGTTTATGGTTGGCAGTGCTGTACTCGGTATCGTCTGCCTAGCGATAATAGAAATGAGTATTCCGCAGCTGTTTTTGTTACTCGCCGTTATGAACCTAGTGGTTGCCATGACCTTGTTCTTACGCGTACCTGTTTTTGCCGTACGATTCATCGTCTGGATATTGACGCATACCATGTATCGCGTGAACCATAAAAACTTACACCACCTGCCTGAAAAGGGGGGCACTCATTGTCTGTAACCACGTCAGTTATATGGACGCTTTGTTGTTGAGCGCCGTTTGTCCAAGGTTGATCCGCTTTGTCATGGAAGAAGAGTACGCCAACCTTCCGCCTTTGCGTCGTTTTCTTAAGCGCGCGGGAGTTATCCCTATCTCCGCTTCCAACCGACGCTCCATTCGCAATGCCTTTAACGAAATTGAACAAGCGTTGAACGAAGGTCATCTGGTGTGTATCTTCCCTGAAGGCCGCTTAACCGACGATGGTGAAATGAATGACTTTATGCGCGGCATGGACATCATTCTAAAACGTAGCCCTGTACCTGTCATACCGATGGCCATTAAAGGGCTATGGGGTAGCTTCTTTAGTCGCTATAAGGGCAAAGCCTGTCGCGGATTTCCTAGCCGATTCTGGTCTAAGTTGGAGATTGAAGCTGGCCAACCTGTTTCCTCTTCCTCTGCTAGCACAGAGGTAATGCGGGAGAAGGTAGCTCAATTGCGCGGTGACTGGAAATAAAGTTGCGAACATGCGTTCAGTAGAAATGAACGCATGTTCAATTCATTCAAATCTACTTATCGGCTGGATTTGGTTACACTCACCAGCTATTTTGATTGCTACTTTTTGTAATGACGACGATTAAAAAGCAACTGCCATTTTGGTTGGCAATGATCATCTGCCTGACCCCATGGGCGACTTCACCAACCGCATTAGTGATTGGTTTCCTGCTGGCTTCATTAGGCATGGTGCCACACGATTTTAATTTGGCAAAAGTGACCAAAAAGCTATTGGCTTATTCAATCGTCGGCTTGGGCTTTGGCATTCAATTCAAAAATGCCCTTGCGGTTACCTCAGATGGCATTGGTCTTATCATTACTACCATTATCGGCACCTTATTTATAGGCTGGTGGGTGGCAAAAGCCATTGGCCTCAATAAAGAAACGGGCTATCTAATTTCTTCTGGAACCGCCATCTGTGGTGGCAGTGCGATCGCCGCGGTTTCTCCTGCTATCAAAGCAAACGATGAGCAAATCGGCCTTTCTTTAGCCACCGTATTTGTCCTAAATTCGATAGCTCTGTTTGTCTTCCCTGTGATTGGCCATGCACTGAATCTCGATCAACATACTTTCGGCACTTGGGCAGCGATTGCCATACATGACACTTCATCCGTCGTTGGTGCTGCCTCCGCCTACGGTGAGGAAGCACTCACCACCGCGACAACCTTAAAACTGGCAAGAGCTCTTTGGATTATTCCGGTTGCGTTGTTCAGCGCCTTTTTATTCCGTAGCGATTCGAAGAAAATCACTATCCCCTACTTCATCTTGTTTTATTGCGTCGCGATTGCAGTCAGCGATCTGTTGCCACAGTTTGAGATGATTTATCAGGGAATCTTCGATGTGGCTAAACGGGCTTTAGTGGTGTGTTTGTTTTTGATTGGCTGCGGAATTTCGGTGGAAAAGCTCAAATCGGCAGGACCTAAACCCCTGCTGTTTGGTGTGACGCTGTGGATTGCTATATCGACCAGCTCATTGGCATGGTTGACACTTAGCTAAAGCTCCTCCGGCTCAATTTTAAGCTTTTTGCGCTTTTGTCGTTGGTATATTAAGACCAAAGCGGCGATAAATAGAAACGCAGATAACTCAGCCAGTGATCGCACCAAGCCTTCACTTTGCACTGCAACCAGAATCTGAATCAATATTGCCAACACAATGACGGCTTTCATGATCGCCTCTTATATCCATATACTCATATTTCAGGCAGTATTATGAGATAGAGTTATAAGTTTGATAAATTCAGATTTGGACTATGAAAGATCAATTTCAACTAAGTTGACTTTCACATTGGCCGATTGAGTAACGAACAGGCCATTGCTTCACTGAGTGCGTTGGGCATGAGAGCTCAGCCAAAGAAAAAGCACTCGCCAGTTAATTAGAGAGAAATGTGGTGATTTCGACTAGTCACCGATTCTGTGCTGCACATTATTTATCGAGTTGAGTCAAAAGCCAATCTTTGACTGCTTTTCGCGACACTTTGATCCCCGACTGGCAAAGACACTCTGGCAACTCGTAGTAGGCGATCGGCCATTTAAATCGAGTTAAAAACTCACCGAGATGCTGCTCGATACCGTTTATATCTAACCCTTGATGACTTTGAATAACGGCGATCGGCCGATGCCCAAACTCTTGGTCTTCAATTGGCACTATGATGGATTGAATCACATCTGGGAGCTGGTTGAGTACGGCTTCTATCTCTTCACAATGAATGTTTTCGCCACCTGAGATGAACAGATTGTCTGCTCTGCCGATAATTTGCAGCTCACCGTTTTTCCATTCACCGAGATCTTTGCTATCGAACCACGTGTCGTGCACCATAGGTTCAAGCGTACCCTGCTGGTAATAACCAGAGGCTAGCGTTTCTCCCCCGATGTAAATCCTCTGCCCTTCAAGTTTTACCCTGCGCTTGGGCAATACCTTGCCTGCCGTAGTGTCACTATCTACCCGCTTAGCCGTCACGGTAGAAGCCGCTTCCGTCATGCCATAACCTAGCCAAGTTTCAATCCCCTGTTGCTGCGCTTTGAGGCTCAGAGAAACGGCGATGTGACTGCCCCCGAGTAAGACATGGGTCAGTTCAAGTGACATATTACTGTCCAATAACCGCTGAAGTTGCGTTGCCACCAGCGACGCATGCGTCACGTGACGAATATCTTCTTGAAGCAATCCGGCCCCCACTTTTAACATCGCACCTGCATGCAACCAGCGATAGATAATCGCCAATCCCGAAACATGGTACATAGGTAAGCTTAACAACCAGCTATCGCCCTGCTTAAAAGTGAATTTTTCCAGCAATCCTGATGCAGAAGCCATATGTTGGGCAGAGGTGTGCGCCACCGCTTTCGGTGTTCCTGTTGAACCTGACGTAAATACAATCGACGCTAAATTATCGGCTTGATAACCCGCGGGACAGTCCGCCAAATCTGCACGCTCTACCGTCATAGTCGACAAGGAAGAAAGCATCAAGTTAGGTGGTGCCACCCAAACTTTTCGCTCTGTTTCCGGCAAGTAGAGTGATGCCAACTTGGTATCCAGCTCCACTTGAGTCTGTGGCATCGTCAAAGCACAAATTGCACCAATCTCCATGCACGCAAGATAGGCTAACAATAGATCCAAGCTGTTTTTACCAACACACGTCAACACCTCGCCGCGCGCTAGCCCCTGTGCAGATAAGCTCGCCGCAACTTCATCCACCAGTTGTACTAGCTCAGCCCAGGTGTATTGCCTCTCTTGATGATGCAGGGCTAACAAAGATGGGCTCAACTGAGCCCATCGTTTCAAAGGAGAGAGTTGGTTTTGCATTAAGATTGCCAGATGAGTGACTGGCCTGACAGAGCAGTCACCGGAAGATCACAGCCAGGCCAAGTCACTTCTAGCTGCTGGGCAAACAAACCTATGGTGTCTAAGCCCGGAATCTCTTCAGGTAGCTGCCATTGGGCAAATCGAGCCAATTGCGTCAGGCCCAAACTGGATTCAATACTTGAACTGACCACAGGCTTTATACCTAACGCTTTAGCGCGGTCGATCAGCGCTATACAACGCTCCACAGAACCTATTAACGTTGGCTTTATAATAATGGCTTTGGCTCCATTATAGTCTTCCAGTTTAAAGTCATCTTTACGGATAGCATGTTGAAGAGTTTCGTCCCAAGCAATGGCAATCCCAGTATCAATAGCAAAAGAAAAGCTATCACCTGGAGCCTGGCAGGGTTCTTCGACAAACGCGATCCGTTGACGCAGAGAAGGTGCAATCTTTTTGGCAAATTGCTGCGCTTTTTCTGCGGTCCAAGCTCTATTGGCGTCTAGCCTTAACGTGAGGTCTGGAATAGATTCCAAGAACAGACTGACAAGCAACCCATCACGAACAGGTTCATACAGCCCCACTTTGATTTTCGCCACTTTTTGGCCTTGCATGCGATCAAGTTTAGGTAGCAACTCGTCTGGGTCACCAGAGCACAGCGGCGCGGCTTGGTAACAGCCTGTATCAGGAAGGCCGTTAGCCAACTCCAGTTGTGCCATGGATAAACCAAATGCCACCGATGGGTATAAGTCTTTGTAGTCGAGGACTTGACCACTTTGCCAAAGAGTAAGTTGTTCGATGAGCTGAGGGTAAACCTCATCCAGACTCTCAATACTAAACCCCGGTAAAGGCGCAATTTCACCTCGACCTATTTCTCCGTCACTTTCTAGTACAACCACAAAGCCTTCTCGTTCCGTGAGCCTCTGCTCTCTCAGTATCACTCCGCTGTCCATAGGCAGCTCGTAGCGATACAGTTTGGCTGTTCTCATACCAATATCCCTTATCATCGTTGTGTAATCGTTGATATATACTGTTGCTTATTTGATAGCTTTTGATTTAGACGGATAACCAAAGATACTCAGTTAAGCAGCTTTGCTTTCACGTTATAAACCGAACGGCGCATCAAGGATTACGAGGGAATTTATTAAAGTCTGGTCGACGTTTTTCATTAAACGCATTGCGACCTTCCTGACCTTCTTCGGTCATGTAAAACATCATGGTTGCGTTACCGGCTAATTCTTGGAGACCAGCCTGACCATCACAATCAGCATTTAAGGCCGCTTTCAAGCAGCGTAATGCCATAGGGCTATGTTGCAGGGTTTCGCGACACCAACGGACGGTCTCTTTTTCCAATTCGTCAAGTGGCACCACCGTATTAACCAGCCCCATATCCAGAGCTTCTTGAGCATCATAGAAACGGCATAGGAACCAGATCTCACGCGCTTTCTTTTGACCGACAATTCGAGCCATATATGAGGCACCCCAGCCGCCATCAAACGAACCAACTTTTGGCCCCGTCTGACCAAACTGAGCGTTTTCTGCGGCAATCGTCAAGTCACACATCATATGTAATACGTGACCGCCACCCACAGCCCAACCCGCAACAGCCGCGATAACGGGTTTAGGGCAAGTACGGATCTGACGCTGGAAATCAAGCACATTCAGGTGATGAGTGCCAGAATCGTCTTGATAGCCGCCATAATCACCACGTATCTTTTGGTCACCGCCCGAACAGAACGCCTTTTCGCCAAGCCCTGTTAAAATGATCACACCGACGCCTTCATCATAACGTGCATCCGCTAGCGCCTTGATCATTTCTTTTTACGGTTTGAGGACGGAACGCATTCCGTACCTGAGGGCGGGCGATGGTGATTTTTGCGATACCATCTTCCGATTTATGGTACTGAATATCTTCATATTCACCTGTGCAATCGTTCCAGTGTACTGGTGCGTATAGTTCTTGTTCTGAAATACCGACTGTTTTTGCCATGGTGATTCCTGTTGATTGATGTTGCGCTGTTAGAGAAAGGCGCGAATTTGAGATTTAACAATGTCAGCAAACGCTTCAGGCTGTTCGATGTGAACATTATGCCCAGCTCGCTTTACCTGGCTATAAGACAAACCACTCAGTTCGGCCAAATGGCTGAACTTACTGTCTTTTTCACCACAAATATAATGTACTGGAATACTCAAGCCTGTGAGTGACTCAAGCAAATAATTCTGTTTTGCTAATGAGGTTGCCATCAACATTTTGCCAACGGATGGCCCTAGGTTAGCACTGCGTTTGTGTATGAGTGTTTGTCTTTGCTCATGGTTTAGTGAACTAAATACCGGCTGCTGATACCAATCGCCTAACACTTGTTCGATTGGTTCATGATGAAGTCGCTCAGCCCAACGCGAGTCGTGGCGTAAGCGAGCTGTTTTTTCTGCGTCACTACACAGTCCAAAATGTCCACCTTCAGAAATAAGCATTTGGATATTAAGTGCAGAAAAGTGCTGTTGAGTGAGCCCTACCATCGCAATTCGAGCCCCCATTGAATAACCCACTAACACTATAGGTGGTTGGTGAGGAAATTGAGTAAGTAAAACATCAGATATTTGATCACAGCACGTTTTAAAATCGCGACAATGCATCAGATTGCTCATGCCATGACCAGGAAGATCAATACATAAGGAAGTGTACTCGGGAAGCCATTGCGTACAGCTCTTCCAGTCATCACTGCAACCAAGTAAACCATGCAGATAAACAATTAAGGGCGTCGAGCTGTCATTGCTCGTATTGTTATAAAGATGGCTATAAAGCATGAACGCGCTGAGTTATCTCTTTCAGGTGTGAGGAAGCTTGTTCAGGCGGTGTTTGTATCTCTAGAAGAAGTGCTCCTTCACCCTGTTGTAAATGCTGACCAACTAACTCAGTGTATGCGGCAAGAGTGGCTGGTTTTTGGTATCGAATACCAAATTGCATCGCAGCATGTTCGAAGGTATAACCATGAGGCATCTGATATAGGGATTGTTTCTGCGCTTGTGGGACAGGGAGCAAATCAAAGATAGCCCCTCCATTATTATTAATGACCACGATAACGACCGGTGTTTTTTCCTGAGTCAATAGAGACAAAGAGTTAAGGTCATACAGTGCCGACGTATCGCCAATGAACAATACACTGGGCTTACGAGTGGCCCGCACAACACCCGTTAGAGTCGCAATCAAACCATCGATCCCTGATGCACCTCGGTTGCTATACGTGTCAAGGTTTGGCATCGAACCAAACATATCCGCCAGCCGCACAAACAGACTGTTTGCCAAAAAGACCTGAGCTTGCTGAGGTAATACTTTGATAGATTTAGCCAGCGCAACCTCATTCACTGACTGCTGACTTTGCTCATATTGTGAAGACAACATTGCTACACGCTCAGAATAGCGCTCTAACTCCACCGCCCAACCATAATGGGCATTTTTGTCTTCCGTAAGCTCTTTCATCCAACTCTCAATCCAAATCCCTATTTCCACGACATGGTGAGTTTGTGGCAAGTGGCTTTGGTTGTTGCGCTCGACGCACGAAGAAACAAAATGATAACCCGCTTGTCTGGATTCAACTTGCTGAGATATCCACTGAATGAGCCGTTTTGATACAATTCGCGAGCCAAACTGTACAATGACATGAGCCTGATTCATCACTTCTTTCGCAGAAGGGTTCTGCAACCAAAGATCATAGTGTGCGAAAGGCGATGAAACCCCCGATTGCGGATCGCACAAACATGGCCAGCCCAGTTTTTCCGCCAGCCGTTGCGCCCGCTGCGCTTCCTCTAGAGTGACACTGCCAACGACCATCACTCCCGGCTTATCAGCTAAGTCAGCGTAGTGAAGAGCGGGCAATGATTGAGTTCGAGCCTTGCAGCTATAAGGCTTATCAGAGTCGGACCAAGATTTTACTTCATCGAGATACGTCTGAAATATTCCTTTCGATTCAGAACCGTACAAAGGCTCAGGAAACGGGCAATTAATGTGGACAGCCCCGCCTTTCTCAGCTTGTTCAAACATTTTCTGGTCAATGGAAGTTAGGAGCCACTTCAGCGATATGGAGTCTGAAGGGCTTGGTAACTCAAGGCTAGAGGTGACATGAGTTGAGAAAATCCCAGATTGATGGATCGCCTGATTGGCTCCACAGTCAATCAATTCTACGGGCCTATCTGCGGTCAGAACCACCAGCTTTTCACCCGTCAGTTTAGCTTCGGCAATCGAAGGCAGTAGATTTGCTACCGCTGTCCCCGATGTCACAATCAGTGCAACGGGCTTGTGGCTCGCTTTTGCCAGACCAAGAGCGAGAAAACCTAAACCACGTTCATCAAAATGCATATGAAGATTCAGGTTTGTATTGTCTTGCGCTTCCAGCGTTAATGGCGTTGAGCGTGAGCCCGGGGCAATACACACCTCAGTGACACCGAGACGAGATAACTCTTCAAGCAAGGTCTGACACCAAATACGATTGATAACAGCTTGGTTTTGATTGCCCATTTACGACGCGACTCCCAGTGGAGGAATATCGGTGATCAGCGATAGCAAGGTCGACATTTTCTTATCCAACTCCTGCCACTCATTATCCGCCACAGAACCCGGAACAATACCCGCGCCTGCGAATAATTGTACCTCTTCACCGAGAATAAGAGCACTGCGTATCGCCACACAAAACTCCGCACGCTGATGGCTAATAAAACCCATCGAGCCGGCATACCAGCCACGCGCAAAGGGTTCATTGTTTTGGATAAAGTCCATTGACGCCTTACGTGGTAATCCGGCAACCGCTGCCGTCGGTTGTAATGCCGCCAGCAATTGAACGCCATTAATGCCCGGTTTGAGGTGTGCATGGATACTGCGTTTAAGATGCTGAACTTTTCTCAGCCTAACCAAACGGGCTTCTTGCTCAACCTCAACATGCTCCGAGTGAGGCGTTAGTCGATCAATAATGTCATCGACGACATATTGGTTCTCATTCAGGTTTTTGCTGTCTTGTGATAACCAGTTTGCCAACTCCATATCGTGGCTGGCGTTGTCGCCTCGACCTATCGTACCCGCCAAAGCTTCGGTGTAGAGCTCCTGCCCTTGTCTGGCATACAAACGTTCCGGTGTAGAGCCTATAAAGCTATGCTTTTTATCCAGAGAGAGCATAAAGTGGAAGCTATGGTGGTTTTGCAGATAACTTGATTTGAGTAGCTGCGCGGCACTCACCGTGCTGTCCATCTGGACGGACGTTCGACGAGCCAGTACCACTTTCTTAAAGTCATTATTCTCAATACCAGTCAGGACTTTCTCAACCAGCTCAGACCATTGCGGTTTCTCCGGTATGTGACTGATGCTTTTGATCTGCGCGGAGACTGGCCGTAAAGCGCCAACTTCAATTTTCAGTTTACTGAGCCCTGCCAAAGTACGATGTTTATCGGCTGTCAGGTTGACGGCTAATGACCAGCGGTTATCAAAACGAATGAGCTCGATTTGTGGTAGGAAGAAAAAAGAAGACATGCAGCGACGATTCTTTTCGGTCTGTCCGTCAAAAGAACGTCCACCCCAGATACGTTGTTCATCTGCCAGAATCGTGTAGGCCGGAGCAGGGTCGACAAAAGTATGTAACTGCCCCAATGCCACCACTTCTTCACGGGTATCACGAGACTGCCAATAAAACTTTGGAAACAGCGGCTGGGACTCCAGCCAATCTATGAATGCAAAATCTGGTTTTTCCTCAAGAACTTGAACCAGACGGTTTACGCCGTCTTCTGCATCCTTTACGCGTTCGATCAGTTCAGTAACGGCTTGATGAAAATGTGACAAATCAGCCTCGTATGCCTGGGGATTTTTATTCATTTTAGATCGCTACTCTATTAATAGACCTTACCCAGATCAAGGTTGTAGCCCATCTTTTGCATAATCCTGTGATTGCAAACGAACAAAGCGCATACAAAAAAGCGTAATAATTCAGTTTTTTATTCTAACAAAGCCCTTTTTGATGTACTTTAATAAAGAAATACAATCTCTTTTAGGTTTTACACAATGCAAAATATCGGGATGTCATCAAAACTCGATAATGTCTGCTATGACATTAGGGGGCCTGTACTCAAACATGCTAAGCGCATGGAGGAAGAGGGGCATAAAATACTGAAGTTGAATATCGGTAATCCCGCTCCATTTGGATTTGACGCCCCAGATGAAATCTTGGTTGATGTCATCCGTAACCTGCCCACTTCGCAAGGTTACTGTGACTCGAAAGGCATCTACTCTGCTCGTAAAGCCGTCGTTCAACACTATCAGCGCAAAGGCATCCGTTCTTTAGATGTCGAAGACGTGTATATCGGTAATGGTGCATCAGAACTGATCGTTATGGCGATGCAGGCTTTGCTCAACAATGGCGACGAGATGCTGGTTCCCGCACCAGATTACCCGCTTTGGACAGCATCTGTAGCCCTATCTGGCGGAAAAGCTGTGCATTACCTTTGTGATGAGCAAGCAGACTGGTATCCAGATCTGGATGATATTCGTAACAAGATAACACCGAATACTCGTGGCATTGTCCTCATCAACCCTAATAACCCAACAGGTGCGGTGTACAGTCGCGACTTTTTATTAGAAGTGATTGAGATTGCACGTCAGCACAAGTTGATCATCTTCGCCGACGAAATCTACGATAAAGTACTCTATGACGGTGCCACACACACCTCTGTTGCGACACTTTCAGATGATGTTTTGACTGTTACCTTCAACGGCTTATCAAAAGCCTATCGCGTCTGTGGGTTTCGCGGTGGTTGGATGTTCCTCACCGGTCCGAAGCATCTCGCTCAAGGGTACGTCAATGGCTTGGATATGCTGGCTTCTATGCGCTTGTGTGCCAATGTACCGATGCAACATGCCATTCAGACCGCACTGGGTGGTTATCAGAGTATTAACGAACTGATCCTGCCCGGCGGCCGCTTATTGGAACAGCGTGACCGCGCTTTTGAACTGATCAACCAGATTCCAGGGATTTCCTGCGTGAAGCCTAAAGGCGCGATGTATCTGTTCCCGAAAATCGACACTAAAATGTACAACATCAAAGATGATCAGAAGATGGTGCTCGACTTCCTGATTCAGGAGAAAGTTCTGTTGGTTCAAGGCTCAGGCTTCAACTGGCCAAAACCCGATCACTTCCGCATTGTGACCCTGCCACATGTTGAAGATCTCGAAATGGCGATTGGACGCTTCGAACGCTTCCTGTCGACGTATAGCCAGTAGTAATTAGATTCGATCTTTCATATGCTTAAAGAGCACTCAGAGAGTGCTCTTTTTTATTAGGAGGAAGATCCATGACAGAGAGTAAGTCTAAAGAAAGTCATTTCTTCGCTCATCTTGCTCGTATGAAACTGATTCAGCGCTGGCCCTTGATGCGTTCTGTGTCAACAGAGAATATCTCAGAGCACAGTCTTCAAGTCGCTTTTGTCGCCCATGCTCTGGCATTAATTAAAAACAAAAAATATGGCGGTAACCTCAACCCTGAACGCATTGCCTTACTGGGAATGTACCACGATACCAGTGAAGTACTCACTGGGGATTAGTTCGTTTTTCTAATATGAGTAAACCAGTGACTTAGTTCGTTAATACACAGAAGTTACCATTAGACTATTGTAAGGATATTCAGTTGAAAAAATCACAAAGTACATTCATGGCATGGGTGACACGTATGCCATTAATAAAACGCTGGGCATTAATGCACTGCTTTCAAGAAGAAAATGTTTCAGAACATTCTCATCAGGTTGCGGTAATAGCTCACTTATTAACTGTCATTAAAAACAAACGATATGGCGGTAACTTAAATCCAGAAAAAGCTGCAGTTACCGCCATTTATCATGAAATATCAGAAACAAAACTTCAGGATATAAATTCAAAAACCAAGTACCACAGCCCAGAATTTACAGCAGCATTTAAAAAACTTGAAGATATTGCAGAAAAAGAATGTTTAGAAACATTACCAGAGGATTTACGTAATGAGTTCTCAGATTTACTTGTTCAAAAAAATGTAGACGCTGAATATAAAGCGATTGTAAAAGCAGCAGATATTCTATCAGCTTATATAAAGACTCTAAACGAACTTCGATTTAACAATGATGAATTTTTACATGTCAAAAAAGGACTTGATCCAAAAATTAAAAGACTTATTACTGAAATGCCTGAAGTAAAAGATTTTATGGATGTATTTTGTGATAGTTGCACTACTACGTTTGACAAAATATCAGGATAAATAATACCCCTTAATACCTATAAAATTTTAACGAAAAGCAGATTCTTTAATCACGGACAATTTCGCATCATACGCACTATCGACACGTATAAGGCGTGAAAATGTGTGAAAACTCAACTTTTTACACAAAATAAACACATCAAAATTTACATACAATGCCAAGTTTGGTAGCTTAACGTTGGAAAGGTCGTCGTCACCTCGCCCGACTCAAGGCAAAGACGATAATTTTGGATAGACAAAGTAATCACTTTTCAGTGGCATTTTGCATGAGAGTCGCATAGCAAACTTCAATGCTGCACTACGAACTAGGTGAAGCTATGTCTGAAAACCACTCATTTCCCCCAAATTCTCCATCCGAAATCTTTAAGCTAAGAGCAAAGCAATTTTCATTGTTAATAACCGAGATATCAGGCTTTAGAAACATACCGTCAAAAAAGCGGTATGATTGGTTGGCTCATGCTCTAGGTTATAAAGACTACAGTGATCTATTACACTCCAATTATCTTAGAAGAACCACAGATAACCGTAGCCCCCTAAATATTTTCAATAATAGAAAACAACGAGAAAAAATAATTACTGTTTTTTATTCTAACCTGCCAAATGTATCAAAGAAAGATATAAGTGATGCGACTAGATTAATGGCTATAATAGAAAACCCGGAATCTATAGCGTTACTATTTCCACTAATACGCAGTGGAATTCGATTATCCTCAATCAATAAACTCATAAAGCCTAAACATAATAAAGTAGTTACATATAAATTAAAAATACCAAAAACAACTTCAGAACACCTAAGACCATTACATAGAGCCATCTACAAAAAATATTTATATTCTTTTTCGGAATTTCGTGAAGATTATATTCAAATGATGTTGTCGGAAAACTTTACAAACAAAAAATAAACTACAGGCTTTTTGAAATGGAAAATGAAAAAATATCTATTAGACATTTATCTACAAAAATAATGAATAAGGAAAAAATAAGTGTCAGTGATAAAAGTGCACTTGGAGAACTAACTAAATATTTAAAAAAAGAAAATAAAAATAGGTTATTAACAACTGAATTTAATGATATTGAGTTTCTAAAATTTATACAGTATCTATCTAAGGTTAAAACTACAAAACGCCGATATCAAATTTCTGTTGCAGTAAGACGCCTTATTGCTGAAGAATTTCACAACGGCGTTGTTTTCACTATATCACCCGACGAATGGCCTGTTCCGGAAAAACCGAGACCAACGCATTTTCAGCCACTAAGCTCAGAACAAATAGTCAAATTGGAAGAATTTCTAAGAGAAGAAATTGACGTTGCTTATAAGAAAGATGAAATTTTTCAGAGTGCCCGAAAATCAGGAGTGGTTAGCAACAAAATCGGCATCGACTTTTGGCACCGAGCTAACCCAGATCCTGAGTTACCTAGATTTACTGACTGGCATGAAAGCCTAAAAAATGCCATTGCTACAATATATTCTATTCATCCAAATTTTCCTAATAATGCATCAAATAAAGATTTGGCAGAAAATGGAAAATTTTATATTCCCAAAGACCTTACATATACAAATCTTACAACAACATTTAAAACCCTCGCAAAGAGAATGGTCATGCAAAACATTCCTGGGTACACTTCATTTGTATTAGAAGCCCCAGAACTAACATATACAAAATTAATATCATATATCTACCCGGATTTACGTGAACTGATCGCTATTAAAATAGCGATTTGCTTCGAAACTGGTTGGTCACCCGATATCACCGAACGAATAGATCCAGATGATTATATTTATGACCCAATTCCTATGGAAAATGACTGGGCATTTATTAAATCAACAAAAGCAAAGGGAGCTTCTGTAAATAAGAAAACAAGACTTCGCGAACAGAGATTGATGATTCATCCTAGTTCAAAAACTGATAAATACAGTGCGTATAATTTAATAAAATTACTAGTAAAAAGAACTTCGACATTACGAAAAGGACATTTATACGAGAAAGCAACTACAGATCTTGACGTTCACCCTGCATTCATAAGTTTAGTAGTAAATGCTGGTCTAAAATTTGTAGCGCATTACCCATGCCGTAAAGGTGTTAATAGAAGTTCAAGTAGCAAGTTCATTGAAAAAAGTATTGGGTATAAGTTGGATCTAAGACGACTCAGGCCAACTCGATTGTATCTAAATGAAAAAGAAAAAAAAGCTGCCGCTATTGCTTCAAGTCGCGCTATTTGGGCACTCAACATCTGCAATTACTGACGAGGTTTATAAAGACAACTCCCACTTCCAACAGCTAAGAAATGACAAACTAGCAATGGAATTAGATAGTATATTCGACAGTATTCGTGATGGTTCTTTCAAAGGAAAACTAGTTCCATTAAAACAAAGAACATGTATCAAAAAAAAAGATAATAAATATCTATACAAACCACAATGGCGAGTCACCATTAGCAATCTGTAATAACCCATACTACCCCACCTGGCACTTGTCTGATGGTGGACAAATTCCCAGATCAAATAAACCATGCAAACAATTTAACAAATGTCTTACGTGTCAACAATCATCCGTTACCAGTGACAACATTCCATTTGTAGTAGATAGATTCCTCTATTTAGATCAGAAACGACGCTCAATGCGAAGTGACCAGTTTGATTGCATGTATAGGGAAGAATATGAAGCAGCAAAAGAAGTCATCGAATCATGGCCTTATCAAGAAGATATTCAAGAAGCTGAGTTGAGAAACGCTGTTGATGGATACCTACTTCCACCTATTATTTCAGAGAGTGACTAATGAAACTAATAAACTTTGGCGAGATCAACATTGATAAAGACATTCAAATATCAGAAGAAATAAATTTCAAATATAATGTTTGGAGAATTCAATATTCACAATCAGAACATATATCACTAAACTTTGAAAAGTTTAGTGAAAATAATAATGTATCTAACTATAACGATTTGGTAATTTTAATAAAAATACTAACTTATTATGAATTCCCTAAATTATTCAATTTAAACATAACCAGTTGGTTGACAACAAATCATCGCCATTCATATTTTATTAATGTCGCTAAAAATTTTCTACTTGATTCTGGATTTACATCTAGAAAAATGCTTTCTAATATTACTTTAAGTCAATGTAAAGAGTATATTGAAGATTGTATTTCACTATTTAAAAAAAGAATACCAGGTTCAATAACAAAACTGGATAGTGCAATATATTTTTTTGACAGATGGAGTGAATTATCTCATAAAAAAAGGTTACCAAAAGAATTCAGATTTGAATACGATAAGTATGATATTTTAGATAAAGAAAAACGTGCTGAACTAAGAACTCTCAAAGATGAACAATGCGATCCATGGCAACCATTGGATGCAGACATTGTAAAATCCGTTTTCGATGAATCATTAAAGTATATACAAACTTTATCTCCAACAATTATTAAATGCTCCAATTTAGTAAAAGAAAAAGGACGACGAGACGATGGTTCTTCTTGGGGAACCATAAGAAAAGATGGTCGTACAAAACATATTTTTAAAGTACTCAAGAACATGAAAATTCCAGACATATATGATGGGGTTAAACTTTTCAATTTTAAACCTGTAACCAAAGAGGTTACTTCTTTAGGTTACGCCAGTGGTAAGCAAGATAGAACAACAATACCAACCAATGAAATACGGCCAGCAGTTATTAAACTAAAACGAAGTTGTATATTCATTATAGGGTTATTTACTGGCTTAAGACGTCGTGAGATTGCATCACTTAAGGCTAATCAAGCATATCAAAAAAATGATTGTTTATACTTAGATATTATACGTTTTAAACAAGCCGCAGATTCCGAACAAGAAGGTGAAGAAGATAGTATCCCTGTACCAAAAATTGTTGCAGATGCTATTGATGTATTAATTGAATTATTTGCCATCAGTCGAAAGACATTAAATAGTCAATATCTTTTAGTAACAGATATGCCTTCTAAAAAGAATTTTGAAAAAATAAAAATCGATACGATTACAAAAGACATTAGGAAAATAGTCGCTGATATAACTGATGTAACAGATGCTCATCCTCACCAACTACGAAAAACTATCGCATGGTTACTGATTTCAAGAAGTGAAAAAAACATTGATCTTATTCGTCAGCTCTTTGGTCATAAAAGTTACGGTATGACGCTTCGATATATAATGCGTAACGAATTAATGGTAGAGAGTGTAATCGAGTTGTTAGAACACAACTACACAGAAGATCTACAAGAAATATTCGAGGCTATCAATAATAATAATACAGCGGGAGATCTCTCAGATAAAATAAAAAAACGTATGGAAGAGCAAAATTATCCAGGTAGCATATTGGTAACCGATATTGAATCCTATGTGCGTGAATCACTAAAAGCTGGTATACCTTTGTTCGTATCGAGAGTCCCCATTGGTGGTTTCTGCATAAACGCAGGTAATGAAGATTCTATCCCACCATGTATGATGAAAACCAATTCAAAAAGACCATGCGTTGATTTCTGTAACTACAAAGTGTGTGATTACCTAATTTTTAATGATGAATCAATTTCTAATATTCACTCTCAAATTAACTACTACAAACAAAAGTTAAGCTATCTAGATGAATCAAGTAATGAAGGAGTAGTGACTTATTATCAAAAAGAAATTCTTGAACACGAAGAACTTCTTAAGAGATTAGAAAATAAGAAAAATAACCAGAATTTTAAACAGGCTCAATTATGAATTTAAAGGAAGAGGATGTAAAAAATGTAATTGATATCCTTATATCATCAGATTCTTTTAGTGTAAAAAAACTAGCTGAGTATCTTAAGGTTTCTCGGTCCTATTTATATAAAGAATTCCGACATCTACTACCTAAACCAGCAGGTATCACCAAAAAAAGAATAGAAAACGCTATTTTACGCATTAGACAACGGACAGGTCGCTCTCTCTTAACTATTTCGGAAGTAGCAAGAGAATCAGGAGTGAGTAGGCAAAGTATTTCTAGAGATTACAGTCATCTTTTATCTGTGAAAAAAGGTAAAAAACCTGTTGATATAATTCCTAATTCAACAACAGAATCAGAAGAAAAAATTAAATTTCTAGAAGATCAAATTTCTTCTCTTAAACAGAAAAATGAAGAATATGAAGAGAATATTAAGTTAAAGGTTTACTCCGATATGATGAAGCAAGATCTTGCTTCATTTACAGCCCAAAAGGACAAAGCAAATGCTATCAAGCTACAAAATCAAAATGATGAAATAATAGCCATTAATAAACAACAAATATCAGAACTAGCGGATCTACGATCGCAATTATCAGAATTAAAAAGAAAGTCTAAAACAATCATTCCTGGGTGTAATATTATTGCTCATATCAAACCAGATTATAGCAATATTTCATCAAAAATGGATTTAAAAACTTCAATGGAGATTTTCTTCGAAATGGAAGAAAAAAACATAAATGATGCCATTGATATCTGCTTCACTTCACAACCTAATTCAGTAATATTTTTTCAACCTTTCCTTAGTTGCAACTTTGAAAGTCTTAATATTACCTTATCAAAAGGTGATGTTATTCTTATTGAAAGTAACTTTCCTCTTGCCAAGCAATTCAAAAAATTTTTACTAAATATAAGCGAAATTCCTATCCATTCAATATCATGTAAAGGTCAAGAATTACAATTGGCAAATTTCTATTGTCGAAAAAATCACACCAATAAATTCAGCGAAGAGTTTATAGAAAAGTTATATAAACTAATATCTTATCCAGACCAGAATGATGGTTTTAAATCTGTAACGCTTGTAAAGCCTAGCCCTTCTATTTCGGCGGTAAAATAGCATGCTTATTGAACGAAAATTAATCACATACCTATATGAACGAATTGATTACTCTCATTATATTCTAAATTTAAAGATTAATGATAAGATAATATTGATGTCTGCTGTAAACGTATTTTTAAAAGAAAGAACATACAAAAGTTTGAAAACTAGTGAACGATATTCAAATATATTAAAACGTTTCTTTGATTTTATAATAAGCAATAATGCTAACATAACCCAAAATTTCTGGCGAGAAGTTACAGATAGCGATATTCGTGAATGGCAAGGATATATAATAAAAAATAGAGATAATAAAAATAAGAAAAGGCCAAAGGATGATACTGTATATTTAGATGCATGTATCGTTTTTGACTTCTATTCTTGGGCGGAAAGGAACCATTTCCCAGTTTTAATAAACTCAACAAGTGTTGACTGGAAATTTAACTTTCGAGATGAAAGCAAACTTTTATCAAGTAAAGGCATCCTATCAGGAAGTGTTCCAGATTATGCAAATATTGATATTCGTAATACACGAATCAAACAATTTAGAAATTCTAGTAGTAATAAGTCTGACACAATCATGGAATTTGAAAATATCAAAGCTTTAGTGAACTCATATAGTGATCCAGTTTATCCAGTTATGTTTCTTTTAGCACTAGCCACTGGAATGCGTGAACAGGGAGTATGCTCTTTCCCTTATATTGGAATCGGAGAAAATGATCATATTAGAACATATCCTGAAATAAAAAATTTAGTTCCCAAAGATCCCAAAGAAAAAACGCCCAAAACATTTCCTTTCACTACTATAGAAAAAGGGAATAAACAACGAACGCTACAAGTAAATATGTCTGCTTGGAAAGTAATATGTAAAATCTATTTACCACTTTATTACCGAAGAAAAAAATTATTTAAAAATAAATTTCCTAATAAAAATGTTGATGCTGTATTTTTCTTGAATAAAGCTGGTAAACCCGTAACACCAAAAATGGTGTCAGACGCAACTAACCGAGCAAAAAAGAAACTTAATGACCAGCACTTTCATTGGTCATTTCACAGTACAAGGGACTGGTATGCCACAATGTTTATTATCAAACACTTAACTCGAGAACAGATCAATGCAGCACATTATGATGCTGCTATTGAAGATGCATTACGCAAACAACTCGGGCACAGTGATATCAGAACAACATATATGCATTACATTCGTGTAGCTTCTCTTCTATTGGCAACACGTAATGGTGAATTAGATTTTTCGTTAGGGAACTCTGATGATTTTTGGAATAATATTGCTAAAACAATAGATAACTAGTTCTCTCATTGTCATTCAGCTTAATCCATAGCCAAGCTGCACACAACGCATAATAAGGAATAAATCGATGCACAAGGAAACCTTTAAAATTGCTCCTTTTAATCTTGATAATTTTAGATCGAAAGCAATACGGTTTGCGTCACTGATAACAGAAAAATCAGGGTATGATAAGTTCAAATCAAAAGAACGATATAATTTGCTCGCTCAATCATTGGGTTATAACGACCATGGAGCCCTCGTGAAGTTATCGCGTTCCAGAAAAATCAGTAACAATAATGCCGTTTTTAGCATTTTTGTTTATAAGAAATACAGAGAAAAAATCATTGATACTTTTTGCGCAAACCTTCCTTCGATCAATAGAAAGCATATCGAAGCAGCCGCTGAGGAGATGATTATTGACGAGCGACTAGAAATTTCAAATTTTTTAATCTGTACTCCCATGAGCCGAGAATCTTTTTTGAGATCTCTTAATCATGAACATTATGAAGAAGTGACTTGGAGTAACCTTGATTCTGACAAATACGTAGCTCCAATTTACTAACCACAGATTCTCATGATTTTGAAATATTTAATAAAAAGCCGTTAATTTTTGATGTATATCTTTCGAAAAAGCGGAACCAACTATAGGAGAATGTTCCGCCTTACCACTACATCAAATTGACATTAACGCCTACGAGATTTTTGATTTCGAAAAGCCGTTCTAAACTGTGATATTGTTTGTGCTTCTGAATCAGGATTTAAAGGAGTCAAACCAAGAAAACGTTGTCTTTTATGATGAGCAAGTACTCTATCAAGAGATTTCCCATCACGGTTACTTAAGAAAAACCGATCTTCCTTCCCTAAATCCAATGTTGTTCCCAAAAATTCTCGACCTAGTGAGATCCCCAAATTACCGGAATAGAATTTACATTCAGCAGTTAAGACCGTATGGTTTTTCTTTGGATGGACCATATTTCGTCGACAAAATTCGCCTTCAGAAGCATCAACAACTAAAACATCACATTCATGGACAACGCCGGCAAGTCCTTCAACATACACACCTACATGACCTTCAAAAATCAGGTCGTTGCCAAAATCGATCATCGCATGTGCATAATCATTAGCCTTCGAATAGATTCGCCCTGGAGATGATCTGAAAAATAATGTCTTAGGAGATTTTGTACCATTAACTGTTTGAAATGATATCGACGCTCCTTCTTGCCGAGCTGCTTCCAACACCAATGATAATGCATACACTTCAAAAGCATCATTTGCCGCACCAGAAGATGTTACTGGAACCCTGTTTTTCAAATGTTGGTTATACGCGTTTTCAAGATCTTTCAGTGTCGTCATCGCCATTCTCTAACATTCCTTTAAAGCCATCGTACGCTAATTGACTTTCAGTCAAATCCCCATTTATGCTAATCGCCTTTATTTCATGAAGAACCTCTTGAGATACTTCATCATTATCTGATGGCACAAACTTTATTGATTCAATAGTTGAATCAAACTTCAATAGATTTCCCAGTGCAGAATGCCGTATTTTAGGTACATCTAAAAAAGCAACTTCGATAGATTTTAGGAGGACACCAACTTTCTCATCATGAGTAAAAGGTCTACTAGTTTCATATTTTTGACGTTTCCTCTTTTCCGGCGCAGGTAACTGATCGGAAGGTACTAATTTAAAGAAGCTACTGTCAGTATCAGCTTCCTGAGCCTTCATTGATATACCTTGAGAAAAAGTATCTTCAATTTCGTCAGCTATCCAAGATGTGCCTGAGCGCTGCCTCAAGACAATTAAAAAATCTTCTATTTTTTCCATCTATAACAACTCATTTCCACTAAAACAAAAATCTTCAATAAGGCTCTCATCAACCACCAACCATACGCTGCGTACTATGCGTCAACGCAGTCTCGAATGCTGTATCAGAAGCAAATAGCTTGTAAAACTCCATGTCTTCTTTCCGGCGGCGAAGCATGACTTCCTTAAGTATTTTTTTATACACCAGCTCTCGGTTGACCGGGTCTGGGTTATTTTTGTATTTCGATTCAAAATCCGGGTGTTGACGAACACTCTCGGCAATCTTGATAAACTTGATACGTTGTTCTTCTGGCGTGGCGCTCCACCCTTGGAACCAGCGCTCGTTAAAGGTACGGATGATTTCATCAAGCTCATCAGTTTCAGAGTCACCCCCATGAGCACTTCTAGGGTTAGGGTTTTGAGGGTCAACTGGTGTTTCGTCAGGATTTAGATGAATAGAATGATTGAGCTTAACTCTCTGCAACCCATATGAACTCAAATCAACCGACTCTAAAAGCTTATCGAAAGCATCTGCATCTGAGTCATCTACCTTCAGTTTTGGAATCAGAAACTTAAGGAACCAAAATAGTTTTTCCCATTCGACAATTTCATATGGCATGATTGACGCCATCTGACCGTAAATTTTTACGAACTGTTTGGCTTTAATCTTGAAATCAACCTGTTCTTCTGGCTCTAGACCAAGCTCATCATCGAATCGAGCTACTGCGGTATCAATGATGGGGCTTAACGTTTGTGCATCTTCGTTATTAAAATAGCGAGAGACAAAATCTTCAACTTCATACCATTCATATACACCAACATCATCTAGGTCATCTTTCAACTCATGCAGGACATTAATATCAGTCGCTTGAGAGAGAGATGTGGCGGTATAGAAAGGATCAAATGATGCTTGTATATCTTCTACTGCGTTAAAGAAGTCCAGGACAAACAAATCTTCCGTTTTCTTACCCCATTTAGGCGCACTGCGGTTGAGTCGAGATAATGTTTGAACACACAGAACACCTGCAAGTTTTTTGTCTACATACATAGAGCAAAGCTTTGGTTGATCAAACCCTGTAAGGTATTTGTTTGCCACGACTAATAAGCGATGTTCATCCGTATCAAATTTGTCTTTCGTTTCCGTTTCTGCGAAGCCGTTAATATCAGCTTCAGTGTATTCAATACCATCAACAGTTTTTGAACCAGAAAAAGCAATCAGAACTTTGAAAGGGTTACCTGACTCTTCAAGAATACGGCGAATAGCTCGGTAATAACGTATAGCAGTCTCAATGTTCTGAGTAACAACCATACCTTTACCCTTGCCTTTTAACTTCTTAGCGTTAACGACTGAAGGTATAAAGTGCTCCAGCATGATTTCAGCTTTCGTATCGATCGTCTGTTGACTGCGCTCAACAAAAGCCCTCAGTTTCTTCTGAGCTTTCTTGGTATCAAACTCAGGGTTTTCAGCTATCGACTTTTCAATCTCGTAATAGCTTCTGTAAGTCGTATAGTTGGCTAGCACATCTAGAATGAAACCTTCTTCAATCGCCTGCTTCATCGAATAAAGGTGAAATGGCTTAAACGTGCCATCCGGTTGCTGCTGACCAAATTTCTCCAAGGTTGTATTTTTAGGTGTTGCAGTGAAAGCAAGATACGAGGCATTACCACGCATTTTGCGTGATTTCATCGCCTGTAGAATTTTATCTTGTGCGTCTTCTTCCGCTTCAACGTCTTGTTTACCCATTGCCCGGTTCATATTGTCATGCGCAGAGCCAGACTGGGAGCTATGTGCTTCATCAATGATCACCGCGAAACGTTTATCACTGAGATCTTCAATCCCATCGATAATAAAAGGGAATTTTTGAATAGTGGTGATAATTATTTTTTTACCACCCTCTAATGCGCGTTTAAGCTCCGAAGAGGTAAGAGCTGGCGCAATAATGTTTTTGACCTCGGAGAACTCTTTGATGTTATCTCTCAACTGTTTATCAAGTAAACGACGGTCCGTTACAACGATAACAGAGTCAAACAATGGTTGTTCCATTCCCTTACCGCCAGAAACTTCATTAGTTTCCGGATAAGTTTCTATCAGTTGATATGCAGCCCAGGTGATAGAGTTTGATTTCCCAGACCCTGCGGAATGTTGAATCAAGTATGTATGACCAACACCATAAGTGGAAGCATGAGCAATCAATCTACGTACAACATCAAGCTGATGGTAACGCGGGAAGAATAAGGTACGTTTCGCCAATGGAGTTTTGCTACCGCCGTCAAGACGTACAAAGTGTTGAATAATGTTAGCGATGCTACTTTTGGTAAAGACTTCTTCCCATAGATATGCCGTTCGATGACCGTTAGGGTTTGGCGGGTTCCCTTTACCATGGTTATAACCTTTATTGAAAGGCAGGAAGAAAGTATTTTTCCCAGCTAATTTGGTGGTCATATACACTTCATCAGTATCGGCTGTCATATGGACCAAACAACGACCAAACGTGAGAAGTGGCTGAGTAGTATCTCTGTCTTCACGGTACTGTTTTTGACCATGGTAACGAGCTGTTTGCCCAGTCCACGCATTTTTCAACTCAAGAGTGACAATTGGGATACCGTTGATAAACAGCACCATATCTATTTCTTGCAGTGGATTGGCTAATGAGTAACGAAGCTGACGTGTACAACTGAAAATATTAGCTGCAAAATTTTGTTTTACCTTGTCACTACTGCTTGCTAAAGGTGCCGGATACATGAGATTTAAATGAGCATCATCAACTTTCAGTCCCTTTTTAAGCAGATGCAACACTCCATGTTTTTTGATCAGACGGTCGTAACGCTCTAAAATCTTACGTTGCCAATCACCCGGATTGTTCTTCTTCAATTTAGCCAGTTCTTGTTCCTGAGAGTCTTCAAGAAACTGCCAAAAGAAACGAGCATCCAATGCATACTGCATATTGAAATCAGAAGGGAAGCCAGATAGATAACCGCAATGTTGCATACCATAAGGCGTAATAGGATCATCAGAAATACCTATCTTTTGATCTTCAAGACAATGGCCAGTGAGTGCTTTTTCAATACTAGCCTCTAACGCCTGCTCGTTAGTATTACTGACCATCGGTTACTCCTCGTGTATAATGTGTTTCCAACAATGTCAACATGTTCTGTTGATGTTTTTCTATTTCGTTGGCAGACCATTGGTTATCTGATTGCGTGTATGTTTCAAAAATATCTTTCAGCTTCAACGCGTCATAACGTGGCTTAGAATCGAAATCCGCTTTTTTCTTTGCTACCGTTTGGTTGCTGTATGACGAGTTTTCTCCCGGGCTTAGAAGCACTAAATTACCAAAAGCATTCAATGGACTCCTTTCAAGCTGATGATGATACTCTTCATTTTGAGGGTGAACGTGCTCAACCGAGTTTTTCGAAGTAATCCGATAACGTTTTAACTTATCATCATTGGCTTTATCACCGTTTTTCCAGAGCAAGTATTCCAGCTTCTGAAACCAATAATGTTCGAATCGAGTTCCCAAAGAGCTTTTAAGATATATGGCTTGTTCTTCCCAAGGAATTGTTTGTGGCGATATCCCTGATGCAAGTTTAAAACTGGCTTCTTTTTGCGTTTCACGGGTAAGCGACATTTGATTATCGATGCGTTCCAGCAGCGTAACCACGTCTTCGTCTTTCGCTTTCGGCTCCGCAACCAACCGACTTAGAAACGCTGTCAACCAATACTGGGCTGAGCGATCACCGGTAAAGTTACGTACCGCTTGCAACTGTGCCAATAAACCAAGTTCTTTGGCTTTACGGTTGATATAGGCTTTATTCTTACTGATCGAGGTTAAACGTAGCTGGGCATCTTCTCTGTCATCATGCTCAACCCATTTTACAACCCAGGTATCGAACTGATAACGAACCTGCCATAACAACTCTATAAACGATTTAATGGTTCGTTCATCTTGTTGTAGTAGCCGTTCAAAACACAACATCAGATTGCTAGCACGAATACGGGGGACAAGATCATCCCACAATTTCTGGGTACAAAAAATTCTGAGCGTATGAATCAACAGCAATTCAAAACTTATAATTGAACGGCAATAAACGGTCTCATCATCAAAATCATCGCTTTGATTTTCAGGTTGTTCAGGTTCAATATCAAAGTCCAACGATCCTGATGCTATCTCTGCAATTGACTTACCAACTCGTTGAACACTATTACTAGAACTGGCTAGAGGAAATCTCTCTGCCTGATAATTGGCAAGATCTGCATACTCCAGTTTTTGCCAGTCGGCACTTTTGAATATCTGTCTGAGATTGCGCTCAAAATAGTTATCGGTATGTTCGCAGGCTTGCCAAATACTGCTGTATATAGCTTTGTCAGTTGGAGTTTTAATGTGCTTGAACAGCTTGGCCTTCAATAAATCGACTGGTTCTAGCTGTATGCCACCAGTATTTAAGCTCGAAAACAAGCGATTAAGATCCATAGATGCTGGAACAATATTATTTACCCACTGCACTTGGTTAAAAATGTAGTCAGCAAAACCATGAATATCGAAGTCTGATTGCTCGGCCAACTTATCGACTTGCTGCTTCAAAATCGTAAGGTTAGCTTCCAGATGTACTAAATACTCATCCTTACGAATATCTTCTTCACCGGGTTTCGTAATTTTGTCCAGTCCCGCGTAGCTGCCAAGCAAGTTACGCACTGACTCTCTGATTTCGAACGTTAACCTTGGATTTTCACCTTTGATACTCACATGAGCCAGCTGAGTCTCGATACCTACTGCCTTGAAGGCAAGTGATAACAACATCAATGTTGTGGTTCTTTGCTGCCCATCGATCAGTTCATATTCGCTTTTATCACCATTTAACGCACTCAAGACGCTACCGATAAAGTAATGAGGCTCTTTAGCTAAATAAGCATCGCGAATGTCGTCAAATAACTTAATCACTTCTTCTTCACGCCAAACGTAAGGGCGCTGGTAGCAAGGAATAACGAAGCCCAAATCCTTTGTCGCTATGGTTTGTAATGAAAGCAGCTCTGTTTCAACCTTTGAACTCATGCCGCCTCCGTCATTTCAGTGATATTACGGGTTAATAAGTTAGCAAATGAAGACGCGTACTGTTCTGCTGACAGCCCCAGCTGGAAATGCTTAGTCACTTCTGCAATAAAGCGTTTCTTAACACTATTGGTATCGAATTCTAAATTGCTAGGATCGACGACCAAATCAAACGCATCAAAAAAGGCAAAGCACTGCTTAGGCGTATAGCTCAAAGCAATCCAGTCCAAAACGGGATAGTCCTTCACAAAACTTGAAATTGAATTTTCTCTTACCGCTTTCTGATTACTCACTCTGCGGGAGTAAACGACTCTGAATAATTTTTTTCGCTGCCAACTCTAACTGGTATTCTCCAAACTGGCTGATGTACATCATCAGGCACGCTTCATAGAGACCTTGTAAATAGCCACAGCCTTCTAACCCTTTAAGCCAGCAAATAAAGTGGTTGTAACCTTCTTGATGGGGCAACGTCGGGTTAACCCAGTATTGCTGATATAGGTTTTGGAAATACGCCAGGTAACGAATAGTGTTGATACCCGCATTAAGCGGCTGCCTGACTTCATACCCCTGTTGTGCGGCTTGTTGGACAACGTCGCCACCAATCCCAGTTAACCGCAGTACTTGACCATAAGCAATGTCACCACCTTCGGTTGTTTGTTCACCAAGTTCGGAGACAATTTGATCCCTCACCACTTTTGTCTGCTGATGTGGTGCGAGTTCTCTCATATTCAGCTGTTGCCAATAACGCCCTTTTAAAAGGGATTTGACTGAGTTGTCTAATTTACCCAACCCTTCCCATTGGAGCGCAAATCTTGATTGATGAACCTTCGGAACGGCTCTTAAGTGATGAGCTTTGATAATATCAGGGCCACCAAGTCTCACGCCGCCAGTGTTCTGCGTTTCAAAAAAGCGGTACGCATCATCCTCTGATTCAGTGACCACCAATGAAAACTGAATACGCTCAAAATTGATAAGCTTCGCCCACTTGGATTTACGATCTGCTAACCAATCAAGATTTGTCTTAATTTGTTGTTGGCTAAGGGGAGATTCAAAACGTAGATCAAGCAGTTGGTGCTGTTGAGATAGAAAACTGAATAGCGCTAACGTAGTAATACGCTGTTGACCATCGATAATTTTCAGCTGTTGTTCATCGTGGTGAAGAATAAGACTACCCAAATAATACGGTAGCTCACTATTCTTATGAAAATGTTCTCTTAAATCTTCTAACAGGCTATCAATTTGCTGACTTTCCCAGCAATAAGGGCGCTGGTATTCAGGGATGACTAACGTTCCAGTAAGTGGCTTGCCATTACTCGCCTGTATTTTTTGGCCTTCAAAAAGTTGTTGTGCTGAACAAGTTGCGACACTTACCGTCATTTCACATCCTTATGTTTTAATCTTTCAGAAGCTTGCAGAAGTGATGCCTTAAGTGCCTTTTCCAGTTTAACCATATGCTCAAGATGCCAGGTAATATGATCATGCCAAATGTCTTTGTTAAAGCCTTCCACTTTACAGGAGAACTGGATTCGAGATTGTTTCTTGTCATCTAGACGAAGCCACTCAAGAGGTTCTCCAAATGCAGAATCAATCTGATCTTTTTGTTCGAACAATTGATCAAATAACCATTTGTTTTCTTCACCGTTGCTACGACTTAACCACAACTCAACACGAAGTTCCTTTTGATTAAAAATCAGGCTGAACGGGCAACCGGTTACACCGGAACCAGCGCAGAGCCAGTGATCTTTGGTTGTGCTGATATTGTCATACAGGTTGCAATCACTCTTTTGAAACACTTCTAAAGCCTTTTCCCAATACTCTCGCCTTACCGAGTGACGATTCTTCAAAACCACTTCTGTGGTTTTTTCTTCCGCTTCTTTGGCATTGATGCCAATCATCAGCTCTTTAGCTTCTGGGGTAGGAATGATTTGGTCGATATTGATAAGAAGCTGCTCATCAAGGGCATAAGGGGTAACTTTAAAGCACTGGATGCTTAGCCCTTGCCCAAGCAACCACAACGCAGTACTGGTCACCTCTTTACGGAAATTGGCTGCCACTAACATCAGGCGCTGGCTGTTGCCGAGGTTAAGTTTAATTTCATCCAAATCTGGGGCATCTAAGAATTCACAGATACGCTGCACTGCGTTTTGTGGCTGGTTTAATAAATCACGTTCACCTTGCAGCGGTTCATACCGGTCCAAATACTGCTGATAAATATCAACAATCTGCCCCTTAGTCAGGCTGGCACAGTAAGAAGCGTACTTAAGTGCCTGCCAAACCACATCACGACCGGAGTCATCAAGTTTGTTCTCGATAATGACCAGATTGCCATCTTTATCCAGAGCCAATAAGTCAAGGCGTTCACGGGTATCATCAAAGCCATCGAACTCTTTTTGAATAATAAGGAGTTCTTCCCCTAATGCATCCGGCTGATGGGCCAACCACTCCTGAAGATGTTTGCGCTCAGAGAAGCCTAGCTCACTGAACTTCTTAGTTTTTACCGGACTGATGCGATTAGTTTGATGATTGACCGTAAACATAGCGCCTCCTTTAGTCTTCTACCATTTCAGGCGTTATTTTGATTTTTCCGGTAACTACAGAATTAATTAAAGAAGTTTTAAACTCTGTAAGCTTAACTATCTGCTCATCCTGAACTTTGACTGCTTCATCAATAAGTTTTGTTTGTTCATCTAAATAAGAAATAATTTCATTCTGTTCATCTATAGGTGGATATCCTATCTTCATGGCAAACAGCATATGACCATAGAAACGCAATCGAGAAGAGTGAAGACCAGTAGAAACTTTGTTGTAGTACTCAACATATTTGGTACTTTTTAGTAGGTACTCCAAATAAACCGGATTGAAAGTATCTTTCACTTTTTGTCTATAAACACCATACGATGGGCTAACGATACCTACTTGATTAGATACGCCCAAAGCTCCCATCCATGCCCACATAATATTAATAACTAAATCATTTTCTCTGCATAGCTTGGAGCCTGAGTAATCTTCGGCCATAAACATGTTTACATTTTTTTCAGAACGCGGGGTTACGCCTGTCATATGAGAAACCGACAATAACTCTTCATCACCAGTTTTCGAGCGTTCATCAACTTCATCGAAAATATACTTAGCCCGTTTTACTTCCCAGTGTTCGGGAATCACACCAATCCAATCTATACCCGAATCTCTCATTGATAGGTTTTGATAAATACCTTCCGTAACGGCATTCTGAATGACAATCTTTTTCTGCTCTTTTAAAAGGCACACTTGTTTTTCTTTGATAGCAATAGCTTTATCAAGTAGCTTTATTTTTCTATCTAAGTATTTAACTATTAGCTCTTGCTCTTTTTCATCTGCAAACCAAACTTTTGTACCCTTCAAAATATTCTGCGTTATACTGAATACTTTGACACCTTTTACAGCTCTGCGAACTTGTAGTCGAAAAGCCATCGATTCTAGAACATAAGCCAAATACCTTTCATTTAGCTCCATTTTCAAACGAGCTATTAACGTATGGTACCCAGCAAAAACTTGAGCATCTGCTTTTAGATAAGTGAAATTTCCTGAACCATCAAAATCCTCAGAAGTATCTGCAAAGATAAAATCCCCACGTTTCAGTAGAGACTTTTCATTTTTATGTAAATACTCCTCATCCACACATTTTAATGAATGAACACTGGGATCAAGTTCAAATCCATACTTGGAATGTATCTCCCCATAATTTATGCAAGAAATACCATCATCCTGTAGATTTTCTTTTGTTATATTTAGCCCTTTGCCAAATTTAAAAACGTCATGAAAACGAGCGATATTCCAATGCGATGGTATTGCCCCAAGCGTGTCAACTCCAGAACACTTAAAAGATTCATATTTAGGCATTTCAGTAATACTTTCCATATTAGCCCCTTATTCCTGAACCTTATCAACACAACTAACGTATTCTTTTGACACGCCAAGGATCTGAGCAATTAAACCTTCAGCTTTTTGCTCAAGATTAATAATGTCATTGGCAACGTTATCAAGGTTGCGTAGTTTCTTATGGCGATAGAAATATTTGTTAAAATTGATCTCACAACCAATTTTGACTGTCTCTAAATTGATCCAAGCTTCTGTTATATTTGGTTTTACTTCATCAAGGAAGTATTGGTAGATACTCTGCTTAAGAGGCACAGATTCACTATCACGTAGATCAGAGCTACTTTCGTAAGTCGTAAATTCGTATTTTTTTCCGGTTGAGTAATAACCAAAGTCAGGTAAATCTGCTTCTTCACATTCATAACGTTCGAGTAAATCTTGCAGTTTTTCATCATTCAGTTTTACAACTTTCTTTACTACTTTTGCGGCATTCTCGTCATACCAACTTACGGCATTTAAAATGGCATTCTTCTCTGAAGCTGATAGCTTCACTTTGCTCGCTTTAAGCTCTTGTTCAACCTGTAATTTGAACACGTTGTAATCATCGAACTCATCACTACCAATCGCGTCCATCAACTGTTCTGCCGTTTCAACCAACGCTTTAAGCGATAGCCAGTATTTAACATCCAGTAGTTTGGTCTGTGCTTTTTTATTAAGGTTAATGTCGTTATCTTCACACCAAGCAGCTATCGATTTTTTCTTCGATTTTAAGAAACTGTGTTTCTGGTCATCGCCGTAACCTTTGGTGGCATACACTTTGTCACCATATTCAGAATACAGATACTTCATTACCTCAGACAGTTGCTTATCAAAACGCAATGTGGCAATTGCTTCTTGAGTAAATTTCGCTTTACGACGATCGGGGCGCTCGATAGTCACTTTGTAATAACCAAAGTCCTCATTATCAAATACCTGACTGGCAATACCGATAGGATCGTTATTCTCATCTAACTGACGTTCAACCGCAGCACACCTCAGATAAATTTGAGTGATTTCATCGATCTGTTCTGGTGAAAATTCACAGTTTTTCTCCCCCAGATTTTTACGCAGTTTCCGGAAGAGTAAGCTTGCATCGATGAGTTGTATTTGACCTTTACGATTATCCGGTTTGTTATTATTTAATAACCAGATATAAGTAGTAATACCCGTGTTGTAGAACAGGTTGTTTGGCAACTGAACAATAGCATCTAACATATCATTTTCAATGATATAGCGGCGGACGTTACTTTCACCTCCCCCTGCATCACCGGTAAACAAACTTGAGCCATTGTGGACAGAGGCTATACGAGAGCCGATCTGAGTTTCAGTTGACGATGGTTCTTTCATCTTATTAACCATCTCCATCAAAAACAGTAATTGACCGTCACTAGAACGGGGGATAGCGTCTTGTTCTGCTTCGTTACCCCAGAAATCTTTCAGTTTGACTTTAAAGCGAGGATCAATCACATCCTTACCATCTTTGATGTACTTCTGCTCAGACGACCAGCTTTTACCATAAGGTGGGTTAGACAGCATAAAATCAAACTTCATCCCCGAGAACTCATCCGTTGAAAGCGTTGAACCCACTTTAATGTTTTCCGGGTTGTTGTTTTTAATCATCATATCCGACTTACAAATGGCATAAGTCTCATCGTTGATTTCTTTACCATATAGATAAATATCACGATTAGCCCCAAGGCTTGGGTACTTCTCTTCAATAAACTTCTGCGACTCAGTCAACATACCGCCACTACCACAGGCTGGGTCATAAACCGTCATTACACCAGGAAGTTTATCTTTGATTGGGTCGAATACTAGGTGAGTCATCAGTTCAATCACTTCACGTGGGGTAAAGTGTTCCCCGGCTTCTTCGTTGTTTTCTTCGTTAAACTTACGGATAAGTTCTTCGAACACATAACCCATTCCCAAGTTACTCAGCGCTGGTAACTTGTAACCGTCAGGATCAACCGCTTCATTTGGAGTTAGGTTAATGTATGGAGAAACAAATTTCTCAACGACATCCAGCAGTACTTGCTTGGACGCCATATGGCGGATCTGTGCTTTCAAATTAAAGCATTCGATAATCTCTTTAACGTTATCGCTAAAACCCAGTAAGTATTCTTCAAAGTTCGCTAGGAGGATTTGCTGGTTGTTCGTTGCTGCGTTATATAAGCTTCTCAGTGTCCATTTCGACGTGTTGTAAAACACAAAGCCTGACGCATCACGTAATGGGTCGCCATCCAGATCCACCGCATTCATTTCTTCTTTTTGGAAACGAACTTCTTCTAGTACAGCGTCTTTACTAGGTTCAAGCAGCGTATCTAAACGTCTTAATACCACCATAGGCAAAATGACATCGCGGTACTTACCCCGAACATAAACGTCACGCAGACAATCGTCGGCGATATTCCAGATAAATGAGACAAGTTTATTATGTACGCTGTGGTCCATCTGTTTATCCTAATTCTGTTGAGCGTATGGCTCGAAATTCTTCTTGTTGTGAGTTCGTTATGCCTTAGGGGCAATATCGAGCTCCGCAATATCTTTTAACTGGCTGGCATTACGCAGCCACAATAAATGTTCTCGCCCTGTCAGGCTGTGATCTTCCGTACAATCAACATTCCAGTAACGCAGATAATAGCCAGCAAGTGGAAGTCTTAACTTAATGCTGCGATGCCAATCCGGTGAGGATTCCATAGAGAAATCCAGGGCAATAGCCTGATGGGATGATTGCGATGGATGGGGGACTAACTCAAGTTCAACCGACTGATTCCAACTATCATCACTTTCTCTCAGTTCACTTTGTAAAACTTGTTCTTCTAGATTTTCAACCTGAGTAAACCGAGTACAGACAAAGTCACGAAACTGATTATGTTTGCGGTCAAATGCTCTGACATGCCAACGTTGTCCATTATTAACCAGAGTATGCGGTACGATAATGCGTTGTGTCTCACCTGAACTTAAAGACCAATAAGTTACTTGAATCGGTTGCTGATGGACAATACCGCGCATTAGTCCGGCGACAATATCACTGTTCGGATTGAGTTGACTGAAAGACTGAATGCAAACATCAGAGGGCTTAACAGGCATAGAGATACCGTCACCAAAACCTTCCACTAAACGTTGTAGTATCGCACTGCTATTATGCTCAAAAAGTGGCTGAAATTGTTCTGTACGGTAGTAACGCTTGTCTTCATGCTTGAGGACCAGATTATCCGGCATTAACTCACGATAGAGAGTAAAGTCACGAGAACACGACGCCAGTCCGGTTTTAAAATGCTGGATCAGGTCTGTTCTTGCAACATCACCAAAGTACTGCAAGCAAAAGTCTATAAAAGCCAAGCGCTCTTTTTGCGCGTAGCTTAAATCCTCTAAAGCTTTATTTCTCTGAAATCCCATTCCATACCTTGATACTTGCAACTTGGTTGATATATTAAGGCATGCAACCGATAGGTACAATCATTTTGATAGGATGGTTTTGATATTATCTGTGTCAGTTCAAAAAACAGGCTGTACTGATGTTTTCACAATACAAAAAAGGCAAGTCATGAAAGTTTACCTAGATGACGAACGACCAACTCCGAAGGATGGCACCGAGTCTACTGGCCTGAAGAAGCTATTACATTACTCAAGCAAGGGACGGTAACTGAAATCAGCCTTCATCAAGATCTTGGTGATGATGAACACGACACTGGCTATGATGCGCTTTTATGGATTGAAGAGGCAGTTGCAACGCAAAGTTTTCAACCACCTATAATACTGTTTCACAGAGCTAACTCGTCTGCGAGAACGAAAGTGGAGTTCGGTATCGTGAATATCAAGCGTTTAAGTATGTTAGCTTGAACTAATAGAAAAATGGCAAAACATACTCTATTTATCACACAAGTTGAATTACATATACAGCAGCGGTTGCAGCGAAAATAGCAGCTAACTTTAGCGAAAACAATATCAATTGCCTCTTGTATCCATAAGAAATCGCTTGCTCAAGTTCGTATAGTTCAATCTTTGTTCGCTTTTCTTGATATAAAAATATGCCATCAAGTATTCTTGAGGCCATTCCTAACTTCCACTGTTCATAAAGTTTCAGTCTTTCAGCAGAAGGGAAATCATCAATGTGGTTTCTGCTTCTGATTGAAGCCGCTATCTGGTCTACAGTTCGTCTCTTTTTCAAAAGCACCGGCATTGCCCCAGTAAGTTAATTAATAATCCGCTGATTTTAAGGCGCATATTTTAGAAATCAGCTCACTAGTAACGCCCTTTCCAGACTCTGATCGTAAGTAACGATCCGGATAATGTTGCAATAGCTCTTCAGAGCCGACATCACCACAGACGTACCATTGGGCGTTCAGACTGTGAGCATGAGCTAACATCTGACGGACTGAATTGTTGTCGTCCATATGCGTTCTGAAGGGCAATTCTGTCTCAGGGGCTAATTCATCGCCAGTAAACACACCATGTTCAATAAGGTATGAACTATTGTAAAAAGTCCCCAACGGGTAAAGTAGTAGCCCCGCTTCTGACGTTGCATCTCTTAGATTGCCGATAGCTTGAAAATCCGGTTCCACCATTTCTAAAAGGGTCTTTGTTCTAGTATTAAACCATTCTTTATACTTGGCATGTACACTTGCATTACGGTGAAAATATTCATCCGAATAGAACAAACTAAGCACGTCGAAATATAAAATCTTCATAAAGATCCTCTAATTCACATCAGGCATAGTTAAAGTGGTGCTTCATGAAAAAGTCCACGTGACATCCTCTTTCTAATGCTCTTTGCTCAATTTGCTTCCATAATACTGGTAAATAGGTTTTAAGCTCTTCCGCATCCGATTGGTGATATTCATCCTCACAATCTCCAGCAGCAGCTTTTAGCCACCCTGAAGGGGTCAAAATAGTGAGCCCCCGATGAAAATACTCAGGAATCGACTCCCGAATGAATTCTTCGCTACCGCTAGCAACATAAATTGTGACACCTTCACCCGTCGCGTAATAATAGCTAACACCGATATAGAACATATCAACTCCTTAAAAGTCTATTGCTTGATGAAACATCGTCTCTGATTATAAAAATGCTGAGACTACACGCTCACGAAATTGTCCTAACCAGATTTCATCATAAATGTCATCAAAGCCCCGGCCTGAATTGGACTGTTTGGAGTGAGTTCCCCACTCTAACTGGCTGTAGCTCTTGATAGTTTTTGTTGGTTCAGATTCAACTTCTCCGCCTTGATTTGTTGCTTGTAGATGTGTGACATACTCATCTTTAACGATTTTGGCAAAGAGACATGTTTCAGGAATGTCATGCTCTATACGTTCCGCGTATTCAATTAAATTCTGCTCGGCAAACGTATAAAGCCAGGCTTGTTGATTTGGACTTTCGTTGACTCGTAATATCCGACCAAGTACTTGTCTAAAGTAAAGTTCTGTTTTTACAGCGCTGATATGACAACACACTTGTAATCGGGGAATATCGGTACCTTCGCTTATCATGCCGACACTCACAATCCATTGGGTCGTTCCTGTTTGATAGGCCTTAATTTCAGATTGTGGATCATCATGATGGTAGGTTACTAATGTTGCTGACTGGCCAAATTTTTCGGTCAATATTTTTTGTACTTGTTTTGCATGCTTCACCGATGACGCAACAACGAGACCACCGGCATTAAAAGACTCTTTCCGGATTTCACTAAGTTTCTGACATCCCAAGCCGAGGATATACTCCATTGCTTGAGTATTATGAATAACATCCTGATAAGACGTCTTTGATTGCTTAAGGAGTTCAAGAATAGAAGCAAATGATTTTTTCTCCGAACCTTCTGAAATCGTTAAATGTTCATTATCAACCAAAACTAATTTCGGCTTACGGCAAACTTTGTCAGCTATAGCTTCAGCTAATCCATACTGGTAATCACAAAAAGCTTGCCTTCCGGGTCACTATATTCAGCTAAAACAATCGGAAATTTATCTGAGCGCCAAGGAGTTCCTGAAAGAGCCAAAGTATAGGTGGCAACACCTTGTATACGCGCTAATATCTGTTGTCCCCAAATGTTGGCTCTGTCTGGCTCATCGCCAGAACAGTGATGTATTTCATCAAATACGACAAGCAGCCGATATTTTTCAATGGTCCGCCAAAAGTCGTCGCCTAAATACTGAATTGACTGATAAGTAAGCGACTGACCAATTGAGCCTAGACTTCCGTTAAATGGACAATTTATGGTTATCGAGAACGTAGCCCTCATGCCATCAGCTACAGCGACTGAAGGTGAAAAGCAAAGAATGAGATCGATCATGCCTTTATCGAGTAGTGTCTTAGCCAGTGTAGCTGACATGATGCTTTTACCGGCTCCAGGTGTTGCCTGACAGAAGAAATGGTTAGAACCGGATTCGTACTTTTCCAACGCCTGAGCAACACATTCTGCTTGCCATTTCCTTAACATACTATGCTCTCTCATGTGACAACGAATTCAACATATTCGTAATTGCATTAATATTGCCCATAAATAAAGCTGCTTTTTCGTTAGCAGCAACGTTCAGACGCTCAAGAAGCTGAAATTGCTCGGGATATTGTTCTTTTAACGCTTTGTACTTATCTATCTCACCCAAAGTAACTTCCAGTTCTCCCTTTAATCTGTTGCGCTCAACCGTTAATTCAGAGTAATAGTTACTATCTTGATTTGTAACCGATACTCTTGGGCGACTCTTTCTTACACGTGATTTAGGTTTCCGAGGCTCAAAAGAGAGTGAGTTAAACTCGTCCGTTTTGAAGTATCGTTTTTCTCTACCAGAACCTTCACAGCGCAACCATCCGCTTTCAATACACTTTAATAATTGTCGATAAACAATCTTTCGAAGCTCATTGATATCTTTAGGGCTTTCGGAGAACAAGCGAGCGACATCTCGGGCCTCGATAACGGAAAACCCATCCATCTTTTTTTTCTATCAATAACTTATAAATATACACGTTTATCTTTTGAGAACGTTTCACATACAACTCCAAAACACCAAAAACTTAGGATTGCTAAGTATACAAAAATAAGTAAAACTTAGACAATCTAAGTTATCGAAGGATTTAAGAGAAATGAATCGTCTGTGGAAGACAACCCGATACCTATGCGGCTTAAACAAGCTCGCAAACATGCCAAAATTACCCAGAAAAACTTGGGGATAATGATCGGTATGGATGAAAGCTCTGCAAGTGGCCGAATGAACCATTACGAAAAAGGGCGACATACGCCGGATATCAGCACATTAAGAAAAATGGCTGATGCTCTTGGCGTGCCGTTAAATTACTTTTTTTGTGAGGATGAGGCGTCTGCTGAGTTAGCGACGGCAATCTCGAGATTATCTGAAGATAAAAGAAATCAAGTGCTTAACTTTGTAAAATCACTCGAAGAAAGTGACGAGTAAAGCAGAGATTCAAGCCCTTTCGTGTATTGACCCCGACAAATACTATAACGCTCCTCAAAGTCTAAAATGCAGTACATACAATTTTTCGCATCCAAGGGTTGGGGAAATTATTAGCCGCCAGAGAAAATGGGCTAGTTTGAACCGATACCACTCTGACTAAAGTTAATTTACTTATATTCGTGGTGGTAGGGATTGTGAAACGAATTGGTAGATTAACCCTACCTTGGGGTCTTCCCCTTCTCTTAAACGCATAATCATAAGATCGCGCTCTAGTTCTTCGATATCAAAGCTAATTTTGTCTAAATTATTACCCCGAATATAGTCCAACACCTTCTTTAGATTCGGATTCGGCTGCATAGATTTAATTACTGACAGTGTCGTTGGTGGCATGTGACTGAGCACTGCGTTTTTCACCCCTCCAGAGCTACGTAATTTGGCGATAGCATACTCACTTCGTTTTCGAAGGTAGAAAGAATACAATTCAGGCACGCTTGCAAAATCAGGGGAGCCTATCTTCAAAATCTCTTCAACTGTCTGAGGATTCTGTTCCGCAAGCTTTTTGATTGCAGCAGGAATAGACGTGTCGCGTTTCCCGCTTTTGGTACCATCGCTTTCTATCTTTAGCTGGTTAAGTGCATCTTCAGCAAGAGCATTTGCAACGGCTTCAATACATAGATCCATGTCTTTACATGCAATTGGGGCCATTCCCTCGGACACCCACTCACCATGAACCTTTTGTAGTGAGTTCGGCAATGGTATCCTCATACACAGAGCAGCCACCAGTTTGTACTGTTGTGCTGTGGCAACAATTTGAATACCCGATGACTCCTTTTCATTTGCTTCCAACTTAGCAAAGGAGTTCGGAGAGAACGGACCAGAAACCTTGTCTTGCAAGTAACTATTCAACGCAGAGAAATGTGTGATTGATGCAATCTGGTTGTACTTCAAAATCTTAAGGCTTGGGGGATCGGTGTCGTTTGTACGATGTGTCAGGAACGGAGCTACCCATTCAGAGTTAGCGTGCTTAGTTAGCTGTTCAATACACACATCGAGACATTTTATTAATCTGCGTATTTTATCTGGTTGATGGAACAATATGTTTGAATAGAGCTCTGAGAGGTACCCACAGAACTCTTCACTAAAGGCAAAATCTTTTCGCGGGTAATACACTCGGAGGTCTGTTGACCAGACATCATTCTCGACCACCAGCTGACGAATGTAGCTAGGGCTCGCTTTGTGTAGATAGGCAAGCAAATAAACACATCTCAACATATCGTTGTGATGAGGCTTATCTGTATCAGTCTCTTTTCTGATTTTCAGGTACTTTTTTTTCCATCCTTGGCTATCTTTGGCAATACCAAGGATCGGGTTAAGATATCTATTCAGTGCGGACTCATTGAAGTTCTTCCAAAAACCTCTTTCTGACTCCAGATCATCAAGACATTTTAGTTCATCCAATAAACCAGAAAAGTTTAGCGATACACTAGGAACTGAGGACTTCAAGAAATCATAGTCAGAAAGTTGCTCAAAAAACTCAGGGGGTTGAGTACTTAGATAAGCCTCATACGGAAGAAGGTAACGCTCTCCATTATCAATCGATTTGTAGTTCCCAGCATGTCTCCTACGAAGAGAGTCGTTGTTCGTAATTTCTTGCTTTTCCTTGTTTGATTTTTTCACACGACCCCTCTTATTAATTTTTTCGGCTTTTTTTAAAGCAACTAGATAGTAATCTTTCCTACGTCGATTTGAGAGCGCATAGAGGCGTTTTCGAATAGGCAATTTACTGAAATCATACAACAAAACAAGGAAACTGTTCTATGGCTAGTGAAAAAAGCAAAGTTAACAACGCTATCGAAAAAGCTGCCGATACTGTAACAGATAGTATCGAAGCGGTTATGCCAGCTACAACTAAAGCTGGTGCCGTTGTTAACCGTGTAGCGACGATGGACAAAGCGGGAGTAGATCATGAAGTGATTGCCCTTCAGATGACAAAAAACTCTGCGCGAGGAAATACGTACAAAAAAGAGGAAATTCCAACGTTGGTGAAACTCTATGAAGACTGCAAAACCCGCGTACCTTTGAGCGCGAAGTCGGCTAGGGCGATCGTTAAAGATCAGAAAAAAAACTGTTCTCAGAAAAAAAGAGAAGAACTTAATCGGTAACGCCTCAGTATCATCCACTTTGTGAGATGCTCTTCAAAAAGCGGAACAAGTTGAGTGAAATCAATGCTAACTGCAAGATCAATAAAAGGCGCATAGCGCCTTTTATTATTCATTGTCCAACGCTCGTGTTGAGCCATGAGCACTGCCCGGCCTGAACAAACAGAAACTATCTGCCGAATGCATCAATATTGATATAAATACTCTACTACACCTTTTATATTTTTGGATATATGTATTCTATTTAACATGAGGAAACGACAAATGTTGCAAACCACATTAGAATACAGAAATGGTGCAACATTTGTGTGCGAGAATACAAATGTTGCATAGGTAGCTTTATGTCGAGGTTTGGTTTATCGAATATGGTTCTAACTCATTATTTAACCAGTATTCTTCACTCATTCACTAGCTTAGTCCATCAGGTGCTTAAGCGAACTAATCAGGATCTCCCCACTCCCGTCAAGTATTACAACCCAGAGATAGCAAAAAGAGTATAAGAAGATAGAATCCGCAGCGGAAAAGAAACTGCTATCAATGCTTCCTGAAGAATTTCAGGAAGATTTTGCACCTTATCTCGTCTCTCAAGCTGCGTACCCAGAGGACGAAGCGATCGTCAAACAAGCCGATACTATTTGCGCCTACCTCAAATGCTTGGAAGAGCTCAGCGCAGGTAACCATGAATATGCACTAGCCAAAAAGCGTCTTGATGTCACTTTGCAAGAGAGGCGAACCCCTGAAATGAACTACTTTCTTACCACATTTGCCCCGAGCTTCGAATTATCTCTCGACGAGATTAGTTAGCTTTATTTCTTAAGTAATCGTAGTTTTACCAAGAACTTAGAGGGAAAAATCAATACTATAATCGCAGAAAAGACAAATATGCTTGAAAGCTGGAACACACAAACTAGCGCAAGAGTGGTTGAAAACACTACCTTATTTGGCTTTGCTCTCAGCGTCGTACTCAAGCACAATAAAGCTATGCATCTCTAGCAAGGTGTTAGGCACCGTCGCTAAAGCGCTCTATTATTCATGCAGTTAAAGGCCAAAATTCATATGAGTTCAAACAGTAAACTGTTATGGGAACAACGTCACGATGATGAACATAAGATTCGTCGTGATGATCACCGTAGTCCTTATCAACGTGACCGAGCGAGAATTCTTCACTCCGCCGCGTTTCGACGTTTGCAGGCAAAAACTCAGGTTCACGGCAACAGTTTTGACGATTTTCACCGCACTCGGCTGACCCACTCTCTCGAAGCGGCCCAGCTAGGGACAGGGATCGTCGCGCAGATAAAGAAGAAACAGGCAGAATTTCGCGACCTTTTGCCTAGCGATAGCTTAATCGATTCGCTTTGCTTGGCTCATGATATTGGCCATCCACCCTATGGACATGGTGGTGAAGTCGCCCTTAATTACATGATGCGTGAGCATGGCGGATTTGAGGGAAACGCACAGACATTTCGCATCGTGACCAAGCTTGAGCCATATACCGAGCATTTTGGTATGAACCTGGCGCGACGAACTTTGCTTGGCCTGATCAAATACCCAGCGCTAATCAGTAAAACATGTGCTGATGTCACTCCAGACAGTGTCTCTCACCAGCGGAAGCTTAAAGCAAAAGAGTGGGCACCGGCCAAAGGTTTATATGACTGTGACCAGCCACTATTTGACTGGGTACTTGAGCCGCTCAGTGAGTCAGATAAACAGCTTTTCAGCCAGATGCGCGATGAACAATTAACAGAACGTCAGCATAAAAAGACCCGCTTTAAATCCATCGACTGTTCTATCATGGAACTGGCTGATGATATTGCTTATGGAGTGCATGATCTCGAAGATGCGGTGGTGCTTGGCATGGTGACAAGGCATCAGTGGATAGAAGGTGCGGCAAGTTTGCTTTCAGAATGTGGTGAACCTTGGTTTGAAGCCCATATCGACTCCATTACAGATATGCTTTTTTCAGGGACTCACCATCAGCGTAAAGACGCTATTGGTGGTATGGTGAACGCTTTGCTCACCAGTATTTCTGTTAAGCCCGTTGATGCACCTTTCGAAAGTCAACTGCTGGCGTTTAATGCTTATTTGGAGCCGGAAATGGCCCAGGCGCTGGAAGTCCTTAAGCGCTTTGTCAGTGAGTATGTGATTCAGGTACCTCATGTTCAAGTTGTCGAGTACAAGGGACAACAGATCATTATGGATATCTTCGAAGCATTTAGCGCTGATCCTGAAAGATTACTGCCCACTCCAATTCGTCATGAATGGCAGCAGGCGACATGTGAGAGTGAAGGCTATCGTGTGATTGCAGATTATATTTCTTCAATGACTGACGGCCATGCTCAGCGGCTGCACCAGCAGCTGTTCTCATCTCATTAACAGAAAGCGGAGCTTATGCTCCGCTTGCTTTAACACCTGTCGACAAATTCATCGAGTCGGCTTATTAGCCGTTGCTTCTCACTGTCACTGATAAAGCTCGCTTCAATCGCATTGCGACTAAATTGCGCCAACTCTTGTTGCGTCAACCCATGACTGTCTGCCACAGCAAGGAAATTGTCGGTCATGTAGCCACCAAAATAGGCCGGGTCATCTGAGTTGATCGTCACACACAGCCCTTGCCTCAACAAATCGACAATGTTGTGTTGCTTCATCTCCTCAAATACTTTGAGCTTAGTATTGGACAGCGGGCAAACCGTCAGCGGCATACGCGACTGAGCCAGTGACACCACCAGATTTGGATCATCGGCGCAGCGAACGCCATGGTCAATGCGCGACACTTTCAATAATTCAAGGCTGTTATAAATGTTGGCAACAGGCCCCTCTTCTCCTGCATGGGCGACCGTGAGAAAACCAGCCTCGAGTGCTTTGGCAAAAACACGAGCAAACTTCTCTGGCGGGTGACCCACTTCCGATGAATCCAGACCTACACCAATGATTTTATCTTTATGTGCCAATGCTTGTTCCAAGGTGACAAAGGCACTGTCTTCATCCAGATGACGTAAAAAACATAGGATGATCCGACTACTGATACCCAATTGCGTCTTCGCGTCTTGCAAAGCGCGGTGAATACCGTTGATCACGGTGTCAAACGCGATACCGCGCTCAGTATGAGTCTGTGGGTCGAAAAAAATCTCGGTGTGAATAACATTATCAGCCTTACAGCGCAGCAAATAAGCCCAGGTTAAATCGTAAAAGTCCTGCTCATGAATCAACACGTTGGCGCCTTGATAGTAGATATCAAGGAATGACTGAAGGTTAGTAAACTCATACGCGGCTTTGACCTCTTCAGGCGTGGTAAATGGCAGCGCGATTTGATTGCGTAATGCGAGTTCAAACATCATCTCAGGTTCAAGTGAACCTTCAATATGCAGATGCAACTCAACTTTCGGTAACTGACGAATAAATTCTGTTTGGTTCACGCTTGTCTCCCCATTCAATTCGATTGGTATTCAACAAACGCTTTTCTCTTGTGAAGATAAACAGGCATACAAAGAGAAAAGCGCAATGCACTTCACTCTTCGTAATCTGAAATTTGCGGTTTCAGGTAGAGACTCCCACACCTTATCAGTGGGATTATACGAAGCATCGTTTATGACTTAACCGCCATAACTAAACGATTGCGCGTCATTATATTCCGACAAAGATTCACTGTACAACGCTGCGCTTGAAAATAATTTTAGACCTCAAATGACGAGTTTGCGTTTATTACCGATAATTTTTTTCAAACACACCGGGCGGCATCTGCTTGATTTGAAAGTCAATCATGTGATTGAACGTATCAAGTAATGGGGTGAAGTCTTGCTCTGGTTGCAGCAAAGTCAGGATATGGTAGCCAGCTTCCACAGTAGACAAGCTATTGTCACTGGGCGCTTTGCGAATACGGTAATTGCCCTGTAGGTTCTCTGGCAAACGTACTAGAGGTAATGCCTGCAAATTCTCAGACAGTTGCCACATTTTGTACGCTTTTTTCCACGTGCCATCGAGCAAAATAATCCGCACTTTGCTTTTTCTGAAGAAGGCTTTCGCCACCTCTTCATGGCTGACAGACACTTCTCCCGGATAAAGCACAAAATGTTGACAACCTTGTTCATCCAACAACTTATTCAGCTCACTATGCTGAGTAAAATTTTCGCCTTCAAACAGGTAACTATTCTCCAGCGAGAGTCTGAGAATACGCGCAGTGCCCATGGGCCTGTTTGTTTCTGTCGGATGCTGTAAGATGACCAGCTCAACATTCGATGCTAGGCTTTGTATCCACTCACAAATACAAGCTTTGAGTGACTTACCACATTGAGAACAATATCGGGACATAGCGTGCGTTTACTTCTTCTGTTAATTGCTATCAGCTTAGTTTGCCTAGGCGTGCAGTTCGAGCCTTTAGCCAGCCTGACATACTGGCATCATCAACTTATTTCTGAAGGCCAGTGGTGGCGAATCCTAACAGGAAATTTCACCCATACCAACTTTGCTCATTTAGGCATGAATCTGGCCGGCTTGTGGGTTATCACTTATCTGTTTAAGCCGAAAGTAACTTCTCTACTCTGTGTATTGTTCGTGATTAGCTTATCCGTGGGTATGCTCAACCTGACAACAAGTATGACTCGCTATGTCGGTCTTTCGGGTGTGCTGCATGGCATCTTCGCCTATTATGCGCTTCAGGAGTCCTTACAGGGTCGTAAAGGTAGCTGGTTACTTGTCATTGGTGTACTGGCCAAAGTAGGTTGGGAAATGACCATGGGCGCATCACAATCGACCAGCGAGTTAATCAATGCCCGTGTAGCGGTGGAATCTCATCTGTTTGGTGCCTTGACGGGTCTAGTACTTGCATTTTTCATCACGACGCTAAACTTTCAGATAAGGCTCAACCGCTCTCGGCGATAATTTCTATTGATGTTCCTGACCAAAGGCCTCAGAATGGCGCCCTTTTGCTGGCGGTCTATTATCGCCTGAGCATTTATCTCACCTTAAACAGAGAACAATTTATGGGTTTTACCGCTTTAGGCCTTTCTGCCCCGCTCCTCAAAGCCATCGACGATCAGGGTTATGACAAACCATCTCCAATTCAGGAGCAAGCCATTCCTGCAGTGTTAGCCGGTAAAGATGTCATGGCAGCGGCTCAGACCGGCACGGGTAAAACCGCAGGCTTCACCTTGCCGATTCTAGAGAGACTAGATAACGGCACACGAGTCAAAGGCAACCATGTAAGAGCACTGGTGCTGACACCGACCCGGGAATTGGCGGCTCAGGTTCAGGAAAACGTGTTTAAATACAGCCGTTATCAACGTCTGACGTCGAATGTGGTATTCGGCGGAGTGAAGATTAATCCGCAAATGATGAAGCTTCGTAAAGGCACTGACGTGCTTGTCGCAACCCCGGGTCGATTGCTCGATTTATACCAGCAGAATGCAATTAACTTCTCCCAGCTGGAAGTGTTAGTGCTGGATGAAGCGGATCGCATGTTGGATATGGGCTTTATTCGCGATATCCGTAAAATTCTCGCACTGCTTCCAGAGAAACGCCAAAACCTGCTGTTTTCTGCAACTTTTTCTGCTGAGATTCGCGAACTAGCCAAAGGTCTAGTTAATGATCCGGTCGAAGTCTCTGTTAACCCTGAGAACTCCACTGCAGTCACCATTGAGCAATCTATCTACCCAGCAGATAAGCGTAAAAAGCCCCGATGCTGGTGAAGCTCATCAAAGACGGCGATTGGAGACAAGTTCTGGTCTTCAGCCGTACTAAACACGGGGCGAACCGACTTTCTCATTACCTTAATGATCAAGGTATTACGGCGGCGCCTATTCATGGTAACAAAAGCCAAGGCGCGCGCACCAAGGCACTGGCTGATTTTAAATCTGGAGAAGTGCGTGTATTAGTTGCCACAGATATTGCCGCACGTGGTATCGACATCCCTCAACTGCCTCAGGTCGTCAATTTCGAACTGCCTCACGTAGCAGAAGATTATGTCCACCGCATTGGCCGTACTGGCCGTGCAGGTGAAGTTGGCAAAGCGATCTCTTTAGTTGAAGCCGCAGAAGCCAGCGAGCTATTTGGTATTGAACGACTCATCCAGCAGGTGTTACCTCGCTTAGAGCTGGAAGGCTATAAACCGGTCAATGTGCTGCCGGAATCTAAGTTGGACACTCGCCCAATCAAACCTAAGAAACCGAAAAAGCCTAAGAAGCCAAAAGTGGACCATGCCGATGGTCAGCGCTCAGGTGACAATGCTCGTGGCCATAAGCCAGCGGGGAAAAACAAGCGTCATTTTGGCCATAACAAACCCAACGGTGACGACTCAAAGAGTAATAATGGTGGCAAACGTAAGGACGGCAGTTCTAATAGCAAAGCCTCTAACAATGCTGGCAATAATGGACAGAAACGTCGTAGACCAGCGAACCGCAAGCCAAACCATTCGCAACCTAAAGCACAGTAACCACATACACAAAGCCCCTCAGTTGAGGGGCTTTTCATTTAATCAACCAAAAGAAGGCAGCTTACACGATAGGACGCTGACCACGATCAATCAGTTTCATCAGTACGTTATCAGCCGCTTCACCTGCTAATCCAGCAAGCTTTGAGGTCAGCTTTTTCTTCTCTACGTAGTGAATCGCTAAGACTGTTTTATCTTTGCATGCTTCCACAACCAGATCATCAGAGGTTTTGATTTCATCAACCAGACCCAGTGCATGTGCCTGAGTGCCAAACCAGTGTTCACCAGTGGCCACTTTATCTAATTCAAGTTCAGGGCGACGCTCACGAATAAAGTCTTTAAACAGACCATGTGTTTCTTCGAGCTCCTGTTTGAACTTGTCACGCGCTTTGTCGGTGTTCTCGCCAAACATGGTCAAGGTACGCTTGTATTCGCCCGCTGTGAGCTGTTCATACTCGATATCGTACTTTTTGAGTACTTTATTGAAGTTAGGCAGCTGAGCAATCACGCCGATGGAGCCTACGATTGCAAATGGTGCTGAAACAATCTTGTCAGCAATACATGCCATCATGTAACCACCACTGGCAGCCACTTTATCTACTGCAATGGTCAGTGGTAACTTAGCCGCCTTAATACGATCAAGTTGAGACGATGCCAAGCCGTAGCCATGTACCATACCACCACCAGACTCTAGGCGCAGTAGTACTTCGTCCCCTTCACGAGCTACCGCGAGAATTGCGGTCACTTCTTCGCGTAGTGACGCGACTTCTTTGGCGTCAATGCTGCCTTTGAAATCCAGAACAAACAGGTGAGGCTCACGCTTGCTGTCCAAATCACCGTCTTTTGAAGCCTGCTTGACTTCTTTTTCACGGGCTTTTGTTTTCTCTTTCTCTTGTTTCTTGTCTGCCTTATCACGCGCTTTGATAAACGCTGAATCATGCAGGTGATGCTCAAGCTGCTCAACGGTGTTTTTATGCTGATCCGTCAAGTTGGTGATCTCCAATTCACCCTTTGCAGCACCACTCTTCCCCCTACGGCTTTGGCTATAACAAGAATCGCAATCACTGCGACTACAACAGTCACAATCTTGGCTAAAAACAGCCCGTAGTCCAACAAAAATTCCAATGTGATATCCCCTAATGTGCGAATTAGTGTATTGTAACCACCATCTTACGGATTCATAAAGCAGAACATTACAATAAGGATGCATGTCGTGGATTATTCCATTTCCTCAGACGCTTTAAAAGACAAAGTCATTCTCGTGACAGGTGCCGGTGACGGCATCGGTAAACAAGCCGCAATCTCGTTTGCTCAGCATGGTGCCACCGTCATTCTGTTAGGTCGTACCGTGAAGAAGCTTGAGCAAACTTACGATGAAATCGAAGCTGCTGGCTACCCTCAACCAGCGATCATTCCTCTGGATATGAAAGGCGCAAGCAAGCAAAACTATATTGATATGGCCGATACCATTGGTAGTCAGTTTGGTCGGCTTGATGGTGTGTTACACAATGCCAGTCAGCTGGGTGTACTAAGCCCATTTGATCAGATTGGTGAAGACACTTACGACGATATCATGCAGGTTAATGTTAAAGCCCAGTTCTTGATGACTCAGGCCATTCTACCGCTACTGCATCAATCAAATGATGCCAGCGTCATCTTTACGTCATCAACGGTTGGCCACGCTGGCCGTGCTTTCTGGGGAACTTACGCGATATCTAAATTCGCAACGGAAGGCATGATGCAGATTCTGGCGGATGAATTGAGTGATACACACATTCGTGTCAATGCGATCAACCCAGGTGGCACACGTACGTCCATGCGCGCGAAGGCTTACCCAGCGGAAGACGCTGAGTTGCTAAAAACGCCATTGGATATCATGCCGCTTTATCTTCATCTGATGTCGAGCGAGAGCAAGGACGTTCGTGGTCAGTGTATTGACGCACAGCCAAAGAAATAGAAAAAACTTCTCAGATATTCAACGCCTTGTGGAAACACAAGGCGTTTTTTTATGCACTTATTCAGCCCTTCCCTTGATGATAAATAATAATAATTTATACTGTATATATATACAGGTAAATTGTTATGTATGAACTGATCGAACATCTTAAGAAAAAACAATGGCTTTGGCAGGGAAACCATACTCCCGAGTCCAGAGATCACCACCCGACAGGTTTTGATCTTCTGGATCAAAAACTGGAAGGCGGCTTTCCTATTCATGGCGTGGTGGAATTGCAAACGACTCCCGGCATCGGAGAGCTTCGCCTGCTACTCCCTCACCTTAAAAACAGCAGCCAAGGTAGGTTATCTGTATTCATACAACCACCTGGTCATCTGTCTGCGCAGTCTCTGACAGCAGAAGGCCTCGATCTGAATAATGTTCTGCTGCTTTATCCGAAAACAGATAATGAGGCCTTATGGGCGGCAGAGCAGTGCCTGAAAAGCGGCGCTTGCAGTAACGTGCTGCTTTGGCATTCGGGGCTGGAAGTCCACCATGCTCGTCGACTTCAGGTCGCCAGTGAAACTGGAAATTGCCTGTCGTTTTTGTTTAAAACCGCACAGCGCAGTCTCTTTTCTCTGCCCGTCAGTTTGAGCATGACGCTACTCCCCCACTCACTTGGCGTTGAAATCACCATCACTAAGCGCAAAGGTGGGTGGCCACATGCCAGCTTCGTTCTGGACATGAGTACACTCTGGCCTTCATTAACAGAGTCCAGACCTGAACCTGTGATTCTTCCCTTCCCACTGCGTAAGCAAGGCTAACGATGCAGGTGTGGTTGTACTTGCATTTCCCGACTCTACAACTGGATGCGCTGTACTCTGAACAGGCTCAGCAACCTTTGGTAGTAGTTGATTCCAAACGTTTCCAAATCGTGCAATGCAATGTCGCCGCGCACGAACAAGGTATTCGACCGGGAATGGGAATGGGCAGCGCCAGCGCTTTGTGTCACTCGCTTCAAGTCCACCCCTATGATGAGAAGGTGGAGCAACAGACCTTACTGGATATCGCTCAGTGGTTGTATATGGTGACCTCTGATCTGGTGCTCTTTCCGCCACAAGGGTTATTGCTAAAAGTCACTGATATGCTATCACTCTATGGTGGGCTGGATGCTTATTGGCGCCGGGTCTCTCAGCATTTACAGCAGCTGAATATCCAGTATCAGTACGCCACTGGCTTTTCTCCCTTCTCTGCCATTCTGCTCGCAAAGTCTGGAAGTGCATTGATCAGCCAAGATAGAACTCAGCTCTGCGAAGCACTTAAATCCTATCCAGTTTCAGCCACTGAGCTTGACAGTAAACAGGTTGAAAAACTCTCTCGTGTGGGAGTGTTAACCCTCAACGATCTGCTGGAACTGCCGATGCAAGAGGTCGCCAGACGTTTTGATATCGACTTGGTTAACTATGTCGGACGACTGATGGGTCAGTTTAAACACCCAGTAAATTTCTACCACCCACCTGAACACTTTCAAAGTTACCTTGAGTTGTTGTTTGATATCGAAAATACCCAGTGGTTGGAAAAACCGTTATTAACGCTGCTGAAAAAACTGGAAGGGTTTCTGACATTACGTAATCAGGTCGCATACGAACTTGAGCTGACTCTTCATCAACGCGATCGTGCCGCTGGTGTGATTGCATTTACTTCCGCCTGTGGAGATTACTTCGCTCAGCGCTGGGCTAAGCTTTGTCAACTGACAATGGAGTCCATTCAACTTGATGCTCCAGTGCAAGGTTTGACTCTGAAAGTGGTACGGAGTGGCGAACTTGAGTCCACCAGCCAAGACATTTTCGCAGGACGCAAAGGCCAACAAACGGAGCTGGAGTTGATAGCCACGCTACAAGCTAAGTTGGGTAACAACCAAGTCCTTAAAGTCGCACCAACAGATGACCCTAGGCCAGAGAAATCGATGTCATTGTGTGCCCCCGATCTCCCCATTTCTACTAAAGTTTCGATCTCTGGTTTACGCCCCTCTTTGATGCTACCAACCCCAGAGCCTTTAACAGAAAAGGTCAATGTTATGCACGGTCCTGAACGCTTTGTGACTGGCTGGTGGGATGGTGAGGAAATGACGCGTGATTATTTTATTGCACGCAGTGACAGTGGACGTTGGCTCTGGGTATTTCGTAATCAAGAAATGCAGTGGTTCCTGCATGGACTATTTAGCTAAACGGAGGGGCGATAATGAAATACGCTGAACTCTTCTGCCAGACCAATTTCTCTTTCCTCACTGGTGCTTCTCACGCGGAAGAGCTTATTCTACAAGCCGACTTTTTACGCTACCACGCACTGGCGATTACCGATGAATGCTCCGTCGCAGGCGTGGTCAGAGCTTATAGAGCGATCGAAACTCATAGCCTCAATATCAAACTGATCATAGGAAGTATGTTCTGGTTAAGTGATGAATGTCAGGTCGTATTACTCTGCCCAAACCGTGAAGCCTATGCTGAACTCTGTCGAATCATCACAAACGCAAGAAGACGCACCGAGAAAGGGCAATATCAGCTGGCAGAATGGGATTTAATGTCGCTTCGCCACTGTCTGATGGTCTGGCTCCCCAGCCATCAACATAGCGATCAGAAATGGGGACACTGGCTTGCTCAACATCATCAACCAAGATTGTGGTTAGGTGTTCAACGCCATTTAGAAGCAGGCGATAAAAGCTATCTCACTCATTGTGAGAAGCTCGCTCAGGAACTGATGGTGCCAATCACCGCTTGTGGTGGTGTACTCATGCATACCGCTAACCGTCTTCCTCTACAACATGTTCTGACCGCAATCCAGCATGGTAGTCGCGTTGATAAAATTGGTAAGCACCTACTCACTAATACAGAACGCACATTGCGAAGCAAAGAAAAGCTCGCCCGACTGTTTAAACAAGAATGGCTGGAAGAGAGTATTCGCCTCGCCGAGCAGTGCCAATTCAGTTTAGAAGAACTCAAGTACGAATACCCCCATGAACTCGTACCCAGTGGTGAAACGCCGATGAGCTATCTGCGCAAATTAGTAGACAGTGGCAAGCGTCGCCGCTTTCCCGAAGGTGTTCCTCAGGATATTTCAGAAACTATCGATAAAGAGCTTGAGCTGATTGGTGAGCTCAACTACCCCTACTATTTCCTGACCATTCACGACATAGTGATGTTTGCCAAGCGTCAGAATATTCTCTATCAAGGGCGTGGCTCAGCAGCCAATTCTGTCGTTTGCTACTGTCTGGAAATTACCGCGGTCGATCCTAGGCAAATTTCCGTTCTCTTCGAGCGTTTTATTAGTAAAGAACGTGATGAGCCACCTGACATCGACGTAGACTTCGAACACGAACGCCGTGAAGAAGTCATTCAATACATTTATCAGAAGTATGGCCGTGAACGAGCAGCGCTTGCGGCAACCGTGATCACTTATCGCTTTAAAAGTGCCGTTCGCGATGTAGGTAAAGCGCTTGGTATTGAAGAAAGCCAACTCGATTACTTCATCAAAAACGTTAACCGTCGAGATCGCGAGCTCGGCTGGCAGGCGCAGATCGTCGAGCTTGGCCTCCAGCCGGATTCCCTCAAAGGTGAACAGTTCATCACTCTGGTTAACGATATTCTCGGCTTTCCTCGGCATTTGTCACAGCACGTCGGCGGCTTTGTGATTGCCGCAGGCCCTTTGTATGAACTGGTACCCGTTGAGAATGCTTCTATGGCAGACAGGACAGTTATTCAGTGGGATAAAGATGATCTGGAAAGCCTCAAGCTAATGAAAGTTGATGTCCTCGCCCTAGGGATGCTCAGCGCTATCCGTAAATGTTTCCAGTTGGTCAAACGGTTCCATCATCAAGATCTGACTATTGCAGAGATCACCCGAAGACAAGATGATCCTGAAGTGTATGGCATGATCCAGAAAGCCGACACAGTCGGTGTATTTCAGATCGAATCACGAGCTCAAATGAGCATGCTGCCTAGACTCAGGCCCAAGACTTATTACGATCTAGTGATCCAGATTGCTATTGTACGCCCAGGACCTATTCAGGGGGATATGGTTCACCCTTTTCTCAAACGTCGTGATGGTATCGAACCCGTGACCTACCCTTCGGATGAAGTCAAAGAGGTGTTATCACGAACTATGGGGGTGCCTATCTTTCAGGAGCAGGTAATCAAGCTGGCGATGGTCGCAGCAGGCTTTAGTGGTGGTGAAGCCGATCAATTGCGCCGTGCTATGGCCGCTTGGAAAAAGAATGGCAATCTGGTGAAGTTTCGTACCAAGCTGATTGAGGGAATGTTGGCTCGCGGCTACGAACAAGAATTTGCTGAACGCATTTTTGATCAGATACTCGGGTTTGGTGAGTACGGTTTTCCTGAAAGTCACTCTGCCTCTTTTGCTGTGTTAGCGTATTGTTCGGCTTGGCTCAAACATTATTATCCGGAAGCTTTTTACGCTTCACTCCTCAATAGCCTACCTATGGGCTTTTACAGTGCGTCACAGTTAGTGCAGGATGCAAGGCGTCATAACGTATTGATTCTACCTGTCTGCGTCAACCAATCACACTATGATCATCAGGTCGTTCATTGCGGCAACAAGCTGGCTATTCGACTTGGCCTTCGCCAGATAAAAGGATTCGGGTTAGATAGTAGCCTTCAACTCATCAAAGCACGTGGTCTCGAGGGCTTTCAACACCCTAGTCAACTCAAGCATATCGGTTTGAATCAGAGAGAGCTTGAGCGACTTGCTTCATCCAATGCCATGCAGTCAATCGCTAATAACCGCTTTCAAACCCGCTGGGCAATGATGGATTCGTTATCCGATTTACCACTCTTTAAAGATTTGGAAGAACCACAAAGTGGTTCAATCAGTAAACCTTCAGAGGTTCAAACACTACTGGAAGACTACTCTTCCATGGGGCTATCACTCAGCCAGCACCCTATCACACTTTTAGAGCAAGCGGGTGTCCTAGGGCGCTTTACAAGAATGAAGGAGCTTATTCATAAGCCACATCAGTCTCTGGTGACCATCGTCGGTGTTGTGACAGGTAAGCAAGCTCCCGGTACCGCTGCTGGCGTCACCTTTTTCACTTTAGAAGACGACAGTGGCAACATGAATGTCGTGGTTTGGCAGGCAACGGCGCGGGCACAAAAACAGGCCTATCTCACAGCCAAGGTAATGATGGTAAAAGGTATTCTAGAAAGAGAAGGAGAAGTCACGCACATCATTGCCGGGAGACTGATTGATATGACAGACAAACTAGATGGGCTCCAAAGCAAGTCACGAGATTTCCACTAACTATTATCGATGGAAAAGGAAGCCATTCAGCTCCCTTTAGATTAACAGTTAAACGAATTACACATCGTCTTCAGCGTCCATACGTCTCTTTTTGTATTCCCTGTACAGTAACATGTATAAGGTCATCACAACCTTAGACGTAAACCATATCATGAATAGCAACTACCTTTCGCTTGTGATGAAAAGTGAAGATTAATTAATTCGCAAAGTAAATGATCAACCAAGTACTATCTCGACAAAATGTCACGCAGTCGATCTTGTGCCACTTCAACCAATAAATCAGGCTGGAATTTAGAAATAAATCGGTCACAGCCTACTTTCTTCACCATCGCGTCATTAAAGCTGCCGCTTAGCGAGGTATTGAGCGTGATATAGAGATCCTTTAGCTTAGGATCGCTACGGATTTCGTGAGTCAGCTTGTAGCCGTCCATCTCCGGCATTTCCGCATCGGTGATCATCAATAGCAATTCACGGGGCACGTCTTTACCCTCTTCACTCCAGCCTTTGATCAACCTAAGTGCCTCTAAGCCATCACGACATTCGAGAATATTCAAGCCGAGCTGAGACAGTGTTCCTTTAACCTGAGCTCGAGCAGTAGAAGAGTCATCCACAATAAGAACATTACGACCGACCATTTGTGCAGACAGATCTTCATCAAGCACACCTTCAGAGATAGAGACGTCGTAGTCGATGATCTCTGCCAGTACTTTTTCCACATCAATGATTTCAACGATTTGATGCTGGTCTTCATTTTTGATTTGCGTAATAGCTGTCAGATAATTTGCTCGGCCAGCCGTTTTCGGTGGTGGCTGAATTTCCGTCCAAGCCGTGTTGACGATATTACGCACTTGGCCAACCAAAAAGCCCTGTATGGTACGGTTGTATTCTGTGATGATCAGGTTTTGCTCTTGATTTTCTTGTCGAGGGGGCGGAAACCCAATCGCACTTCGTAAATCAATCACAGGCACTGAGACTCCGCGCAAAGAAGCCACGCCAGTAATGTGGTGGTGTGAGCCTGGCATTTTGGTCAACGGCGGAACTTTGATCACCTCGCGAACCTTAAAAACGTTGATCGCAAAGACCTGGCGGCTGTTAAGACTGAACAGCAGCAACTCCAATCGGTTTTCACCAACAAGATTCGTTCGCTGATCAACGCTATTTAAAACTCCGGACATACGATCTCTCAACTACTTTGTAATATATCAAAAATAGCCTAAAGCCAGGCTAAACAAAAATAAACCCATACAACTTGAAGGTTATATGGGTTTACATAAAAGATAAAGCTTATTGACAACGAGCTTAGCCTTCTATCACCTTCATCAATAATAACCCATCATAGAGGGCCTGTTTGATTAATGCAGCACCAGGCATGGTCGCCTGTTTGTAGAAGCGAGACTCTACAACTTCAAGATCCTGATGATAAACAGGCAGGCTTTGCTCTTTAATACAGTTTTGAATGGCCGGATACAATACGTCTTTTGCTTGGTTAATCGCCCCACCAATGAGAATTTTTTCCGGGTTGAAGAGGTTTATGACGATCGCAATCGCCGAACCCAGATAGCGACCAAGTTTTTCGACAGCATCCACTGCCAAAGTATCACCGTTTGCAGCGGCTTCACAAATGTCTTCCACCGTCAGTTCATGAATATCAGACAGGGTTGATTCTTCACCGCTTGCTAGACGTTCTGACACCTCACTGCGGATTGCGTGAGAACTCGCTACAGTTTCAAGACAACCTCGATTACCACAATGACAAAGCTTACCATTAGGATCTATCTGAATGTGTCCCAACTCGCCAATGTTGCCATGACGCCCTTGAAGTACGCGTCCATCGAGTACAATACCGGCTCCAAGACCGTGGTGGATGGAAATGAGCACCGAGTTTTCGTTTTCCTGAGAATGACCGAACAACTTCTCTGCCAGCGCCCAAGCACGGGTGTCATTAGCAATAAAAACAGGTAACCCAGTCGCTTTATAAATTTCAGGGCCCAGAGAAAGGTTTTCGACATTGTAGTGCGGCATCTGTAACACTATGCCTTTCTCTGAATTCACCAAGCCTGGCAATGTTAAGGCAATACTGGTAACACGGTCTAATTGCTCCGAATAGGTCTGAAAGAACTCATCAATCTCATGGAGCAGACGAGCCAAAACATCGTCTTGGTCAATTTCATGGATATCGATTTTAGTGTCGATCAAGACATCACCGCCCAACTCATGCAAAGCAATGGTCAAATAACCACGGCCGAGACGCATTGAGAGAAACTGCCAGCCTTCATTGTTCACCTGTAGCCCTACTGCCGGGCGGCCGCGACTGGTCGCTTCCTGCACGGTCGTTTCGTGGATCAGGTGAGCATCGATGAGCTCACGGGTAATTTTGGTAATACTTGCGGGGGCAAGCTCGCTCTCTTTTGACAGGTCAATCCGCGAGATAGGGCCTTTTTGATCAATGAGTTTATATACACGGCCAGCATTGACCTGCTTGATGTGATCAATATGGCCTGGTTGAGCCATGTACATAGGATGCTCCGAATATCAACAACTGGGCAATTTTTTTTACTTTGCGAAGTAATTGTGAAGAGCTTTGATAGATCGCCGTGACAAGCATCACGGATAAACATGATTCTTTGGGCGTTCAATCAAATTGCAAAACCGATATCACATTTAAGCGTTCATTTTTTTGCATTAATAAATATGTATGTATGACGAGATAAATTGCCCCTAAATCTCTCATAACTCAGCATTTTGCATATACTCAATTGGGGCCTCTATAATTTTATGACTCATAGAGGCTCGTGGTTTGATCAAGGAACTCATCATGACTGCAATACAAAGAAGAACAAAAATCGTCACTACGTTAGGTCCGTCTACGGACAAAGAGGGGATTCTCGAAGCTATCATTCAGGCTGGCGCAAATGTGGTCAGAATGAATTTTTCACACGGCACCGAAGAAGATCATATTCAGCGAGCCACTCGCGTACGTAATATTGCGGCTCAATATGGTACCAATGTCGCCATCTTAGGAGACCTCCAAGGTCCCAAAATTCGGGTATCAACATTCAAAGACAACAAAATTCATCTCGCCGTCGGGGACAGCTTCATTCTCGACAGTGACCTCGCTCAGGGAGAAGGTGATCAACATGCTGTAGGTCTTGACTACAAAGAGCTACCGCAAGACGTTTCCACAGGCGATGTTTTACTGCTCGACGATGGTCGTGTTCAACTGCAAGTCACCAAGGTCTCTGGCAATCAAGTGATTACTAAAGTCATTATTGGCGGCCCACTCTCTAACAACAAAGGTATTAATAAAAAGGAGGAGGCTTATCAGCAGATGCACTGACTGAAAAAGATAAGAATGACATCAAGGTAGCAGCACAAATTAAAGTGGATTACCTCGCGGTTTCGTTTCCACGTAATGGCGAAGACATGAAGTACGCTCGTCGCCTAGCAAGGGACGCTGGATTAGAAGCAAAATTAGTCGCAAAGGTAGAGCGTGCTGAAACGGTAGAAAGTGAAGAGAATATCGACGATATCATTCTCGCTTCAGATGCCGTCATGGTTGCTCGTGGCGATTTAGGGGTAGAAATTGGAGACCCAGAATTAATTGGTGTACAAAAACAACTTATTCGCCGAGCGCGAAGCCTCAACCGTACCGTCATCACAGCGACTCAGATGATGGAGTCCATGATCGAAAATCCTATGCCTACCCGTGCGGAAGTCATGGACGTGGCAAATGCCGTCTTGGATGGCACCGACGCGGTAATGCTTTCAGGAGAAACCGCAGCGGGTAAATACCCTCTGGAAACGGTGCGCTCAATGGCAGAGGTATGTTTAGGCGCGGAAAAAATGTCGGCTATTAACCGGTCTAGTTACCGAATGGACTCCGTGTTCAAAAGCAGCGAAGAAACCATCGCTATGTCGACTATGTTCGCTGCAAATCATATGAAAGGTGTCAAAGGCATAGTGACTCTTACCGAATCGGGTCGTACAGCATTGATGATGTCACGACTCAGTTCAGGTCTACCTATCTTTGCCCTATCACGGAATGAAAGCACCCTGAACCACACTGCTCTGTATCGCGGCGTCACACCCGTTTACTTCGACTCCAAAGGCGATTCAGGTTTACCGACGGCCAAAGCGGCCGTTAATTGTTTAAAAGAAAAAGGATTACTCCATGAAGGCGACCTAGTGATCATCACTCAAGGTGATGTCATGGACGTCGTGGGGTCAACCAACTGCATGCGTGTCCTGTCTGCTTAAAAGTGGCTGAGAGGGAGCGATAAGCGCTCCCTCGTTCATTTCTGTATGTTAGGAACCAAACGTTTTGAGACGGAAGCAAACATCTCTACAAATCGGAAACCCGAATCAAGCCCCATTTGATAGTCGTGCAGAAGCGCTTGTCGATCACTCATCAGCGAGTTGGACATCAAAGGCTGCTCTGGCTTGATCTGGATAATAAAGCAATCGTCTGGTGGATTGTGAAGAAAATCTTGAGTCAGGGAATAGGTCTGATAGTGAACCATCAACATGTCTGCCAGCCCCGAATCAAATTTCTCTCCAAGTAGATGACTTAATCGATAGATATCATCCGCTCCAAACAACCAACGTCCACCGTTGAGAGACTCCAAGTGTTGCAATTTATCTTCCTGAGAACGTTGCAATTGCTCTGTAAAGAAACTTGCCCAATCTCCTTTCCATTGAGCAAGCTTTTGCTGCCAATGTTCTTGAATAAGATTAAACGAATCACGGTACCACTTAACGTCATTTTCGTGAGGTACATTTTCTGTCGCCGTTTTCAGATCTTCCCCTTCTGTGCGTATCACAACAATACAACGCGCCTCCTTACGCCATGCCTCTTGAACAGGAATAGACGCCGAAACTCCTCCGTCCACATACTCTCCATGCTCAAACGCCACCGCTTCATGGTACAACCTCGGGATCGCGCAAGTGGCAATGAGTACTTTGCGCCAATCATCCTGAAGCATGGGTAAATAATGATCGAAAAGACGACTAGTATCTGTGACCGCAGCAAACGCCTGACGATCTGCCAAAACCCGTCGCCCCATATCGATATCCAGCTTGTAGGGGAAATCACTGATCTTATCTAGCGCCCAGTCGATACCCAAATACTGCTTGCGCCTAATGTAACGAAACAGGTTAAAAAACTCTGCATCAGTAGTGAGTTCAAGAATGAATGAGCGCCCTATTCCTCGTTGGCGACAAAGATAGCCACAAAGATTTAGCGCACCTGCTGAAGTACCGTAAAAGGTATCAAAAGGGTCGAAATTAGATAGAAGAAAGGCATCAAGAACACCCGAAGTAAAAATGCCACGCTGGCCCCCCCTTGAGCGACCAACGCATTCTTACCGCCAGTATACTTAGCAAGGCGTTGAGTATCCAACTGGATAGCAGCGCTGGTAACGACACCGCTGTTGTCCATAATCTCAACCTAGGCAGAAGTGATCGCGACTAAACCAAAACCAATCAGAACCGCAAAAACGGCCACAGTGATGACTAACGCGTATTTCAGTTCGTGTTCCATAGACACCTCCTTGATTGTGTAACAAAGTAATAACATCGTTGTGAGGCATCTTCAATAATTCCCTTTTTTCTGTGCGTAATTATGACGTTACTATCACAATTAATAGGTGTAGCGCTCTGATTGGACAATCTTTATGGACATGAACAGGATTCACCTTTTCGTTTGTACTTTGCTCTGTTTTGCTCCACCAGCCCTTGCAGATGTTTATCTGACACCATGGGTTGGTTATACCGTAGGTGGAAGCGTGGAAAATCAAGATCAACAGAACTATGACCTTAAGGGTTCTGAAAGCTTTGCTATCAGTACTGAAATGGATTTCGACAAAGGTAGAATAGGTTTGTTTTACGCCAATCAACACACTAATGTCGAGACGCTTGGTCTTGGTTCGACCATGCATTACCTTCACTTTCAGAGTAGCCTCTATTACCCCGTCGAGGAGTCGCTACACAGCTATCTCGGTGTGGGGCTTGGAGGCTCGTACATAGATGCTGATTGGGTCACAGACGAATTTGGTTTTTCGGCTAGTATCTTTGGAGGGTTTGCATACCGTCTCACTGATAATTTTGCGCTAAATACTCAGTTACGTTGGCTTGGTACCGTTGTTGATAATGACACAAGTGGAATATGTTCTTTACCCGCATCACAGTCAGGAAGCTGCATCATCAAATTTAAAACAGATTGGATGAATCAGTTCTCGGCTAACTTAGGGTTAACTTGGCATTTCTAGGAAACAATAAAATCACACTATTAACAATTTAGTAAAATAAATCAATTGGGCGGATGTTTTTCAGTCATACACTCTTTAAATGCAAAAAGGATTAAATTTCAATTAAACAACATTTTTCCAAACTTTTATTCTGTATAGTGATATTTTAATAACTACACTTGCCGTCAAACTGTCATGAAAACAATTTTATCACCAATCAAGAACACTGCCTTTACAACTACAATCTATTGCTTTAACTCATATTAGTAGTTAGTCTTTTCTTTATGCGCAGCTGATTATTTTAGCTAAAGCAAACACGCACTCAACTTTTTAGAATTAAAATCTGAGAAACATTAGCAAAAGCAGTGTAAATAACCAAAAAATCATTCTATTGACGATATTTTATCAAGCATATCGATATATCTTCAAATACCTGCTTTCCAACTTGTGAAGCTTTTTAGGCTGCCGTTCAGTCTAAAAATTCGCTTTATGGTAGCTTCAATCTCAGATACTGGATTTACAGGAGTCCTTTTATGAAGCGAGAACAATGGGGATCCCGCGCTGGATTTATTCTAGCCGCTGTCGGATCGGCTATCGGTCTGGGAAACATTTGGCGTTTCCCTTATATGGCCTATGAAAACGGTGGTGGTGCCTTCTTTATACCTTACCTTTTTGCCATGATCACCGCAGGCATTCCCTTTATGATCCTTGAATTCAGCATGGGTCAGAAATATCGTGGTAGCGCACCTCGTACGCTAGCAAAAATTCACTCTAAATTTGAATGGCTAGGCTGGTTTCAAGTAGGTGTCGCAGCGGTTATTGCTGTTTACTACGTTGCTGTTATCGGTTGGGCAATTTCCTACTTTGGTATGTCTTTTAACCAAAGCTGGGGCACCGATACCAATGCCTTCTTCTTCAGTGAATACCTTGGTTTAGGCGATAACTCGCCAACTAACCTGGGAAGCATTCAATGGAAAATTGCCGTTGCGATGCTAATTGCATGGGGTATCACTTACGCGGCTATTGTCGGTGGTGTCAAAGCAGGCATTGAGCGCGCATCTAAGATCATGATGCCGATTCTATTTATCATGGTTGTACTACTGATTGGTCGTATGGTTTTCCTTCCTGGTGCCTTGGACGGCGTAAACTATATGTTTGAACCTGACTTTAGCAAAATCTGGGATGTGAAAGTTTGGGCAGCCGCGTATGGCCAGATCTTCTTCACTCTGAGTATTGGTTTCGCTATCATGCTGGCTTATTCAAGCTACTTGCCTGAAAAATCAGACATTACTAACAACGCCTTCATGACGGTTTTGATTAACTGTGGCTTCTCAATCCTAGCTGGTATCATGATCTTCTCAGTCCTTGGCTATATGGCGCAAGAGCAAGGCAAACCTCTGACTGAAGTCGTATCAGCAGGCGTTGGTTTAGCATTTGTTACACTGCCAGCTGCAATCAACTTGCTGCCAGCGCCGTACATCCTAGGCCCACTTTTCTTCTTCGCACTAGTAGTTGCAGGTCTAAGCTCACACATTTCCATCATGGAAGCCGTGACGTCTGCCGTTATCGACAAACTAAAGTGGAGCCGTAAGAAAGCAGCAACCGTTGTTATTGGTGTTGGTGTTGTCGTTTCTATGGCATTTGCAACCAATGGCGGTCTACTACTACTAGATTTGGTCGATCACTTCGCGAACAATGTCGGCATCATGGTGGGTGGTTTTGTCGAGATTATTCTTATGGCTTGGCTACTGAATAAAGTCGGTGATGTACGCGAATACGTTAATGAGATCTCTGACTTTTCTATCGGTGCTTGGTTCGTGGTTTGTCTGCGCTTCATCACCCCGATTATGCTGGCCGTTATTCTCGCAACCAAACTACAAACACTATTCACTGAAGGCTACGGTGGCTATGACCTAACTCTCGGTTGGGCAATGATTGCTGCTCTATTTGTTATTGGTGTATTGATTAACGCAACAAGTCGTAAGGAGGCCTGATCATGACAACAGGTGCGATTATTATGATGATACTGGGCCTTGGAATTACTTGGGGCGGCGCTGCTATATGTATCAAACGAGCAATGAATAAACAGCAGCAGTGATTACTGTTGTGGCTTGAGTAAAAATGCCGACACTGAGTGTCGGCATTTTTTATTGGTCAGAGCTAGAATGTGTATTTAACGCCGAGCGCTCCGCCAATCTGTAGTTCTGGGCCACTATACACATCCAACTCTGGTTGAATCTGACCATACATATTCCAGTCTTGACTGAAGTTCCAGTTCAGACCAAGGGGGACACGCGCCCCAAACTCTTTATGATCCCATTCGCTCCATGCCCCCGCACCAACATACCAAGTAAAAGGTACGTCCTGACCAAATTCTCCACGAGCGAGTATGTAGTCAAATGCAGCTCCGTCATTACCTACTGTAAACCGGTACTGATGATTCAATTCAAAGACTGCACTTAGATCTTGGTCTACCGCCATCCCAACGGAGAGTTCCATAGGCTCTAAACTTTCAGCAATGACGCTTGCGCTCCACGCGACGGCCGCAACACCTAATAGGCTTTTGACTAATGTACTTTTCTTCATCACTCTGATCTAGATTTAAATAAAACAGCGTGCAATTTTCCAGTTGTGCGATGAAAAGATGTCATAGAAAGGTAAGGAGGTCGTTAGAAACCAGAGTATTTTATCGCTTCCACTATGCAATAACATTTAACCAAACGTATTCGCCAACCGCTCTTGATTTCAGCTCTAACAAAACAAAAGGAGGCCTAATGGCCTCCTCTTTATCAATTAAATGAGTAAGTGGGTATTAGCCGTGGTTACGGATCCACTCATCCATTTCAGTTTTTAGGTTGTCAGACTTAGTACCGAAGATAGCCTGAACACCACCTGCTACAACCACTACGCCAGCCGCGCCTAGTTGTTTCAGTTTGTCTTGATCAACCGCCTCTGTATCCGCTACTGCAACACGTAGACGAGTGATACATGCATCTAGGCCAGTGATGTTTGCTTTGCCACCGAATGCGGCAACAAGCTCACCTGCCATGTCTGAACCAGATGTCGCGACTGTTTCTTCAGATTCATCTTCACGACCAGGCGTTTTAAGGTCCATCGCTTTGATAACTGTGCGGAATACTACGTAGTAGATAACCGCATAAACCAAACCAACACCCACCATCAAACCGATTTTCTGTGCGTTGCCAGATAGTACGATGAAATCGATTAGACCGTGTGAGAACGAAGTACCGTGTACGAAACCTAGAGTGTTTGCAACAACGTATGCAGAACCAGCTAGTAGAGCGTGGATACCGTACAGTAAAGGAGCAACAAATAGGAATGAGAATTCGATTGGCTCTGTGATACCAGTTAGGAATGAAGTCAATGCAGCAGACGCCATGATACCCATTACCTTCGCACGGTTCTCTGGCTTGGCAGAGTGTGCGATAGCAATAGCAGCAGCTGGTAAGCCGAACATCTTGAACATGTAACCGCCTGCTAGCTGACCGAATCCATTACCAACCGCACGAGAAGCTTCGTCAGCCACTAGGTAACAAGTTAGAACGCCGTTTTGTGTCTCGCCAGCAGCATTAACACAAGTGCCCGCTTCGAAGAAAAATGGTACGTTCCAAACGTGGTGCAGACCGAATGGGATCAGAGAACGCTCGACGATACCGTAGATACCAAATGCTAGCTCTGGGTTTTGAGTTGCAGCCCAATGTGAAAATGCTTGCATTACCGCTGCAACTGGTGGCCAAACTACAGATAGTACCAGTGCAAGTGCGATCGCTAGGAAACCAGTAATAATTGGCACCGCACGTTTACCCGCAAAGAAGCCTAAATATTCTGGTAGTTGAATCTTGAAAAAACGATTGAAAGACCATGCTGCAATACCCCCAACAAGGATACCACCCAAAACGCCGGTCTCATATTGCTTCTTGATCAAGTCAATAGCAGTTTCGTCTAGTACTTCACCAGCCGCTTTTGCCGCAGCTTGTGCAGACTCCACTGATAGGTTAGCCATAACGCCTAGCGTTGCAGCCATAATGCCGTAGCCAACGATTGCAGCTAGACCTGCCACACCATCGTTATTAGTAAAGCCAAGTGCAACACCCACTGCGAAAAGTAGTGCCATTTGACCAAATACTGAACCACCCGCTTGCTCCATTAAGTTGGAAACAATTTCCGGAATGAAGCTCAAGTCGGCAGCACCAACCCCAAGTAGAATACCTGCAACAGGTAAAACCGATACTGGTAGCATCAGAGCTTTACCCACTTTTTGCAGGCTAGCAAAAAGGTTCTTAAACATGTTTATGCTCCTGAAAAGTTATAAGAATTATCGGGTTCTAACGGCACACCCCCGTAGCCTTAAATGTTAGCACCCCGCGAAAATGTAACCACATCTTGCAGTATATTTTCCGGCTCTAAATATATATTGATGGTGAACAAACTTTCTAGCAGGTTACGGAAATAAGTTTCAAACTAATAGATAGATCACAATCCAAAATAGGCGAATAGAACCCATTATTTCAGTGTATCTGATTGATATTTATTAAATTAATATTAATGCCTATTAATTTTGACGAGTAAATAAAATAAACCCAATTGTTATTTCATGTAACAAAATTACATTGTGATACTTTCAGCTTCTCATCTTCAACAAAATTAGTAAACAAGACAATTTATAGTACTAAAAGTGATTTTAGACACAAAAAAAGGAGCTTGCGCTCCTTTTTTACTCAAAACTCTTTTTTTATCTCAAAAAAGATTTCGGAAGTTTTGACTGGTTTTTAAGCCAACTTCGCTCAGTGATGTGTTTTTTAACTGGGCAATATAGGAAGCTACTTCAACCACATAAGCAGGCTGGTTCTGTTTCCCTCGGTGTGGCACAGGTGCAAGGTACGGTGAATCAGTTTCAATTAATAATCTCTCAAGCGGTAGTGTTTTAACCACTTCTTTTAGTTCAGTTGCCTGCCTGAAAGTAACGATCCCTGAAATGGAGATATAAAAACCAAGATCCATCGCCGCTTCAGCGAAAGCAAGATCTTCGGTGAAACAGTGAATCACGCCGCCACATTTATCAGCCTGGCCTCGACGTAAAATATCCAACGTATCTTGTCGGGCATTCCGTGTGTGGATGATCAAAGGTTTATTCAGCTTAACGGCTAATTCAACGTGCTGCTGGAATCTTAGCTTTTGTAACTCAGCAGTCTCAGGTTGATAGTGGTAATCCAGCCCAGTTTCGCCTATTGCAACAACTCTGGGGTGCGAGGCATATTCGTGTAATCGGTCTAAGGCAAACTCACTCTCTACATCTAGAGGGTGAACACCACAAGAAGCGTAAACGTTGCCAAAAGGCTCAATCATTTCCAGCATCGCAGGAAACGAATCTAGTGTAACCCCAACAGAAAGTAGCTCTGAGACTTTGGCCGCCTTAGCCTTTTCAACTACGTCTTCAATACCAGAATGCAGATCCTGATAATCCAGTTTGTCTAAATGACAATGTGAGTCTACAAACATGATTCCTCATTAAATTTAAATAACCAATCTAAGATGAGCAGTTCGCTATTCAACCCGGTGTGCTCTCGTAGTTGTCCAAGCAACTGACTCAGGTTTGTTGTTTGAGTATAGAGCAATTGATAACTGAGTTTGGCCGCCAGAACCTTTGAGCCTGGTGTAAAATAAGGCATCTGAACACCAAAATGACTCTTTTGAGCATCTGTCAGCAAAACCCATATCCATTGTAGGTACTCAGATGGTGATGTCGCCAGCTCTTTGGCTAGCTTGACGCTATCGCCCGTCAATTGAGTGACTTCAAGGAAATGCTTTTCAATCTGATGATATTTTTCAATTTTCCCCTGTTCAACAAACGCTTGAGTTTTGAGTGGAGCATTGCCATTGACATGTGCCGCAAAAGCAGGGATTGCCAAAGTGACTTGTTCATTTAACCATTGAGCAAGCAACTCTGAACTCGGATTCACCACGTGCCATTGCTGGCAACGGCTGGTAATCGTTGGAAGCAACCGATGCGCTTTGTAACTAACCAGAAGAAACATACAACTGTTAGATGGCTCTTCTAGTGTTTTTAATAAAGCATTTGCAGCAGATTCGTTCATCGCTTCTGCGGGCTCGATGATGAACAACCTCACTCCTGACAACTGTGAAGACTCTTGCGCTAAGCGATTACACTCGCGCACCTGTTCTACCGTAATAGTTTTGCCTTCTTTCTCGGGTTTAACAATATGGAAATCCGGGTGATTGCGTGCCTGCATTAGCTGGCAACTATGGCAAAAACCGCAAGCTTCACTGGCATAGTTGCTACACATTGCAGCTCCACTAAACCGCTCCACGAGTTGCTCAGCACCCAGTCCTTTTTCCGCTATCAATAGTGCTGCATTGGAAAACCTATCTGATTCCAGACTAGCCTGCCATTCGCGCCAAGTGTCGGTTAACCAAGGATAGATAGAATTCATGGTTATTGTGCCAACCAACTACGCAGCGCTTGCTTGATATCTTGCGCGACTAATTCGATCGTCTGCTCAGCATTGATCACTACAACACTCGAATCACATTGAGCCAGTTCCAAGTAACGCGCTCTGGTGCGGTCAAAAAAGCTCATATCCATCTTCTCAATTCGATCCAACTCGCCTCGGCCTCTCGCTCGCTCAAGGCCGACGCGTGGGTCAAGGTCAAGGTAAATGGTCAAATCTGGTTTAAAGTCACCCAATGTTGTCTGCTTAAGCGCCGCCATAGTGTGTTTCGATATTTGACGTCCGCCTCCTTGATAAGCCTGAGAAGACATATCATGTCGATCTCCTACTACCCAAGTACCACTATCTAATGCTGGCTTAATGACATTTTCAACCAACTGTACCCTCGCGGCATACATAAGGAGCAATTCGGTCATATCTTGCAACTCTTCCCCTGCATGGTCTTGTTTGACCAAAGTTCTGAGTTGCTCGGCTAAGACCGTTCCGCCCGGCTCACGAGTATTCTTTATCTGCTCAATACCAGCCTGTTTAAGAGTCTCAAGCACCGCATTGATCGCGGTACTTTTACCTGCGCCTTCTAGGCCTTCAATTACAATGAATTTAGCTTGTTTCATTTATTACTTCTTAACTGTCTTAGATATGCGCGTACCGCGCGATTGTGTTCGCTCAGCGTCTTGGAAAAAACATGCCCGCCATCTCCACTGGCCACAAAGTACAAGTAATTGCTGTTTTCAGGATTGGTAGCTGCAGCAATGGAGGCCTCACCCGGCATCGCAATCGGTGTTGGCGGTAAGCCAAAAATCACATAGGTATTGTAAGGTGTGGGTGTGCGTAAATCTTTCTTGCGTATGTTACCATCGTATTTTTCGCCCATACCGTAGATCACTGTTGGGTCGGTCTGAAGACGCATACGCTTGTTAAGACGGTTTACAAACACTCCCGCAACACGTTCACGCTCAGCACTTACTGCCGTCTCTTTTTCAATGATAGAAGCCAGGATTAATGCATCGTATGGGGTCTTTAACGGCAAATTTTCTTGCCTTTGCCGCCAGTGCTTATCAAGAATTTGCTGCAACTTTTTTGCAGCTCGCTTGATGATATCAAGATCAGAAGTACCGAGCGTGTAATGATAAGTTTCAGCAAGCAATAAGCCTTCAAGTTTTGATTCTTCAAGGCCAAGTTGTTGCGCAATCTCTGCTTCGCTGAGCCCAGATGTTTTGTGCTCTAGATAAGGGGCTTGTTCTAATGCTAATCGCCATTCCGCGAATGTTGAACCTTCAACAAAGGTAATAGCGAATTGGTGCTCTTTGCCGGTTTTGAACAGCTCTAGCGCTTGTTTGAGGTTAATACCTGGAGTAAGCAAGTATGTCCCTGCTTTCACTTGTGTGAGTTCTGGGTGAAATCGTCGTACTAGCTTTGACACACCAGCAGCAGCAATCAGTTCATCATCCGTTAAATCAGCCAGTAAACGGTTGAAACTCATACCCGTCTCAATCGTATAAATCTGTTCTTCTTGCAGCTTTAATGGCTGAGTCACATACTCATCGACTTGTTTAGTAACATAAATAAATCCTGCACCAGCAATCAGTAATACAAGTGCCAGACATAAGGTGATTCTCTTAATCACGGGTTAACCATCTCCTGAATTTTTTTTGTTATTGTTCCTATTGAAAAGGTCTGTGTGCCAATGCTTTTTACTGGGGCGACACCAAGAATCGAGTTTGAGATAAAAACTTCTTCTGCTCCGTTTAGCTCTTCAAGCCTGTAATGACCAATCGATAAAGTAAGTCCACAACTTGATAAGCGTTCAGCAACAACGCGACGCATAACACCTGCAACCCCCGCGTTCGTCAAATCGGGGGTGTAGATGACTCCTTGTTTGACCCAATACAAATTCGCCATTGTTGTCTCAATTACATAGCCATTCACATCCAGTGCGATTCCATCAAGGAAACCTTGTTGATCCATTTCAGCTTTGAGCAATACTTGCTCAAGTCGATTATTGTGCTTATGGCCCGCCAACAAAGGGTTTACCCCTAGTCTCTTGCTACATAAACCTAAACCAATTCCATCCATCAACCATTGTTCATAGTGAACCGGATAATTAAAGGCGCCAATAGTAACATTTGGTAAGGTCACTTGAGTAGGGCTATATCCACGCCCTCCTTCTCCTCGGCTGATGTGTAACTTCAACCCTGAGCGAGCAGACTCTAGACACATTTTTTCTAACCAATCTTGAACCTCTCTCCAGTTCGGAGAGGCGATACCTAGTAAGTCGAGGCAAGATTGCATCCGGTCTTGATGTTTATCCCAATGTTGAATGCGACCTTTGACAACCAACATGGTGGTGAAACAACCGTCCCCATATTGAAATGAGCGATCAGTAAGGGAGATTGAGTCTGTGGTGTGTCCATTTACCAAGTACATAATTGATATCCACATAAAAGAAAACGGCTTAATGCCAAAGCATTAAGCCGTTTTATCACAAATTGGGTTGTGACTCTTTATATCTTTTTGAAAACCAAAGAACCGTTAGTACCACCAAAACCAAACGAGTTACAAATGGCGTACTCTGAATCGATAGGTTGTGCCGTATGCGGTACTAGATCAATATCTTCAAGACCTTCGTCACGATTGTCTAGATTAATCGTTGGTGGAACCATTTGATCAACCAGTGACATGATAGTCACGATCGCCTCAACAGAGCCTGCCGCACCAAGTAGGTGTCCCGTCATCGACTTAGTTGAAGAAACTTTCACTTGCTTAGTGCCTTCTTCACCTAGCGCACGACGGATACCTTTCACTTCAGCCACATCGCCAGCAGGAGTAGACGTGCCATGTGCGTTTACGTAGCCGACTTGTGTCCCCGTGATACCCGCGTCACGCATGGCAGCTTCCATTGCTAAAGCACCACCTGACCCGTCTTCGCTCGGAGACGTCATGTGATATGCATCTCCAGACATACCAAAGCCAACCAGCTCTGCGTAAATCTTGGCACCACGAGCTTTTGCATGCTCATACTCTTCCAATACAATGATGCCCGCGCCATCACCTAGAACAAAGCCATCACGATCTTTGTCCCATGGTCGAGAGGCTTTTTGAGGCTCGTCGTTGCGAGTCGACAACGCTTTCGCCGCACCGAAACCTGCCATACCCAGCGGCGTCGATGCTTTTTCAGCACCACCAGCAACCATAGCTTCGGCATCACCGTAAGCGATCATGCGAGCGGCATGACCAATGTTGTGCAAACCCGTGGTACACGCCGTGGAGATAGCGATGTTAGGGCCACGAAGACCACGCATAATAGATAAGTTACCAGCAACCATGTTTACAATGGTTGAGGGCACGAAAAATGGGCTAACTTTGCGAGGACCTTTTTCAACAAGTGCCGTATGGCCAGCTTCGATAAGATCAAGGCCACCAATGCCTGAACCAATCGCAACACCGACGCGTGCTGCGTTGTCTTCATTAATTTGCAAGCCAGAGTCGTCTAGAGCCTGCATACCGGCTGCGATGCCGTACTGGATGAATAAATCCATCTTACGAGCATCTTTCTTGGACATGTACTCTGTACAGTCAAAATCTTTTACTAAGCCTGCAAAGCGAGTGGAAAAGTTTTCAGCATCAAAGTGCTCAATATTAACGATACCACTTTGACCGGCTAGCAGGGCTTTCCAGGATGATTCAACGGTGTTGCCGACCGGTGACAACATACCCATGCCAGTGACAACAACACGACGCTTGGACACGATTTTATTCTCCGGGATTGAAATGTATGAGAGGTAAAGAAGGAATAAAGAACACAGGCGACCGGAAGGCCGCCTGAGAGAGATATTACTGAGCGCTGTTCACGTAGTCGATAGCAGCTTGAACAGTAGTGATTTTCTCAGCTTCTTCGTCTGGAATCTCAGTGTCAAATTCTTCTTCTAGAGCCATTACTAGTTCAACAGTGTCTAGAGAATCAGCACCTAGATCATCAACGAAAGAAGCTTCGTTTTTAACTTCTGCTTCGTCTACACCTAGCTGTTCAACAATGATTTTCTTTACGCGTTCTTCGATGTTGCTCATTTTTTCTTTTCCTTTACAGATTTCGCTCAATGCGATGATTCCGTAGTTTATTCGAACTATTGAAAGTTGCAAGGGGGTCCTTGCTGGTCAAACCACAATTTTCGCGATTTTAACCGAAATTCAATACATTTTTGACTTATATCATGCACAAATGTTGCGCATTTTAATGCCAGTTATCACAAACTGTAGGCCATTTTTATGACAACGAATAGCCCATTTTGTTCAAACATAGGCATTAAACCATGTACATGCCACCATTAACATGCAAAGTTTCACCAGTAATGTACGCAGCTTCCGGAGAAGCTAGGAACGCTACCGCTGATGCAATTTCGCGAGGGTCACCTAGACGACCTGCCGGCACGTTTGCAAGAGTTGCCGCACGTTGCTCGTCATTTAGCGCCTTAGTCATATCAGTTTCGATAAATCCCGGTGCAACAGTATTAACGGTTACGCCACGAGAAGCTACTTCACGCGCCATGGATTTAGTGAAACCAATCACGCCAGCTTTCGCTGCTGCATAGTTAGTTTGACCTGCATTGCCCATTGTACCAACAACTGAACCAACATTGATGATACGGCCCGCACGTTTCTTCATCATGCCACGAAGTACCGCTTTTGACATTCGGTAGATCGGTGTCAGGTTAGTATTGATGATGTCATTCCACTCATCATCTTTCATACGCATAAGTAAGTTATCACGCGTAATACCTGCATTGTTCACCAGAATATCGATTGCGCCAAACTCATCATTAATATTTTTCAGAGTTGCTTCAATGGATTCGATATCTGTCACGTTTAGCGCCAGGCCTTTACCATTTTCACCAAGGTATTCACTGATTGCAGCAGCACCATTTTCTGAAGTCGCAGTACCGATAACCGTCGCGCCACGTTCAACAAGAATTTCAGCGATAGCACGACCAATACCTCGACTTGCGCCAGTAACCAGTGCAATCTTGCCTTCTAGGTTCATCATGATTGTTATTCCTTAAAAGTTTACTTAGCGGCTTCTAAAGATGCAGCATCGTTTACTGCAGCGCCACTGAGTGTCTTCACAATACGTTTTGTCAGACCCGTTAGAACTTTACCCGGGCCTAATTCAAGAAGTCTTTCTACACCTTGCTCGCTCATTAGCTGTACACTTTCAGTCCAGCGAACTGGGCTGTATAGCTGGCGCACCAGTGCATTTTTAATTTTCGCTGGGTCATTTTCAGCAACAACATCAACGTTATTGATAACTGGCAATAGAGGAGTATTGAATTCAATCTCTTCTAGAGCGACAGCCAGTTTATCGGCTGCTGGCTTCATCAAAGCACAGTGAGAAGGCACTGACACTGGCAGTGGCAGAGCTCGCTTCGCCCCCGCTTCTTTACACAAAGCACCTGCGCGTTCGACTGCGTCTTTACTACCTGCAATCACAACCTGACCGGGTGAGTTGTAATTTACTGGTGATACCACTTCACCTTGAGCCGCTTCTTCACACGCTTTAGCAATAGACTCATCATCTAGACCGATGATCGCGAACATAGCCCCAGTGCCTGCTGGCACTGCTTCTTGCATGAGTTGACCACGCAGCTCAACCAGCTTGATTGCTTCTTTAAAGTCAATCACACCAGCACATACTAATGCCGAATATTCACCTAGGCTATGGCCCGCTAGGTTCGCTGGCTGCTCTAGGCCAAGCTCTTGCCAAACACGCCAGATAGCAACCGAGGATGCTAACAGTGCTGGTTGAGTACGAAAAGTTTGGTTGAGATCTTCAGCTGGGCCATTTTGAACCAACGCCCATAGGTCGTAACCTAACGCCTCAGATGCTTCCGAAAAAGTGTTTTTTACTACTTCATACTGTTCGCCAAGTTCAGCAAGCATACCGACTGCTTGTGAGCCCTGACCTGGAAATACGATAGCAAAATTGCTCATTTTCTTTTCCTTTAAAACAAAGTAACAAAGATTAAGATGCCTAATAAAGGCATCTTAATCTTTTAAATTTGGTTGGGATTAGAACTTAACCAGCGCTGAGCCCCAGGTAAAGCCGCCACCAAATGCTTCTAATAGAAGCGTCTGCCCGCGTTTAATTCGCCCGTCACGAACAGCCTCATCAAGTGCCGTTGGTACAGTAGCTGCAGACGTATTGCCATGCCTGTCCAATGTGATGACCACTTGATCAAGCGACATAGATAGTTTCTTTGCTGTTGCAGAAATAATGCGATAGTTCGCTTGGTGAGGCACTAGCCAGTCTAGTTCAGACTTATGCATATCGTTGGCAGCCAGCGTATCTTTAACGAGTTTTGATAACTGCGTCACAGCGACTTTAAACACTTCATTGCCTGCCATGTGTAACCACTTGTCAGCATCTTTTCCACGTTCGGGAACCTCAAGGCTTAGCAACTCACCAAAACGGCCGTCCGAGTAGATATGCGTTGAAAGAATCCCAGGCTCTTCACTTGCGCCAACCACAACAGCACCCGCACCATCACCAAACAAAATGATGGTTGAGCGATCGGTTGGATCGCAGGTTTTGGACAAAGTGTCTGAACCGATCACGAGCACATTTTTACACATGCCTGTTTTAATATGCTGGTCTGCCACTGAAAGCGCATAGACAAAACCTGAACATGCGGCGGCAATATCAAATGCAGGACACCCTTTAATATCTAATTTAGCTTGCACTTGACAAGCAGAAGAGGGAAAAGTGTGGCTACTGCTGGTGGTCGCAACGATGATCAGGTCAATATCATTCTTATCGATGCCCGCCATTTCAATGGCGTTTTCTGCCGCGATATACCCCATATCTGCAACCGTTTCATTCTCAGCTGCAATACGACGTTCTTTAATACCAGTACGAGTAACAATCCACTCATCGCTTGTATCTACCATTTTCTCCAAGTCTGCGTTTGAACGCACCTGAGATGGCAGGTAGCTGCCAGTACCTAAAATTTTGCTATACATGAAGACTAATAATGCCTCTCGAGTAAAACCGCTTCCAAACGATCGCTAATACGGCTTGGTACTTGTCGTTTGACCTCGTGTAACGCTTCTCCAATGGCGTTGATGACAGCGTCTACGTCAGCACTTCCGTGGCTTTTTATGACAATGCCGCGCAATCCTAGCAAACTTGCGCCGTTATACTGGTCGGGGTTCAATGTTTTCAGCTCATTAAATAGACCAGAAAACAATTTTCTTGCAATCCAGCCTTTTACAGATGAAGCCATCATGCTCGCTTTCAACTTTTCAATAAATAGCTGGGCGGTACCCTCACATGCTTTGAGGCAAACATTACCAACAAAGCCGTCACATACCACCACATCCGCCGCATCGTGGAGTAACTGATTACCTTCAATATAGCCGACAAAATTCACGGACTGCGTCTGAGACAACATTTCAGCACAACGTTTAACCAAATCGTTACCCTTAATTTCCTCGGCACCGATATTGAGAATCGCCACCCGCGGCGGCCTATCCAAGTATTGCTCGGTCAATGCACTTCCCATCACAGCGAACTGGAACAATGAATCAGCGTCACTAGAAACGTTTGCTCCAAGATCAAGCATCCAAGTTCTGCCACCGGAAGCGGTGGGTAAAGCAGAGATTAATGCTGGGCGTTCAACTCCTGGTAACAACTTCAGTCGAAAACGTGATAAAGCCATGAGTGCCCCCGTGTTTCCGCCACTGACACATGCATCAGCACTGTCTTGCGCAACCGCATCAATAGCCATTCCCATCGAGGTGCCACTACTGTTTCGAAGTGCGAGAGAAGGTTTTTCTGAATCTGAGATAACTCGGTCACTATGTTGAATACTCAAGCGAGCATCAGATTGATAACCAAGAGACGATAATTGAGTTGTGATCGCGGTCTGATCACCTGTGAGGATCACTTTCAGCTCTGGGAAATGCGACAGTGCCTGCACGGCGGCAGGCACTGTGACGCGAGGACCGAAATCCCCGCCCATTGCATCAAGTGCAACGGTTATATTAGGCAAAGGTCAACCTTACTTGTTGATAACCTTTTTACCACGGTAGTAACCTTCAGCAGTTACGTTGTGGCGCAGGTGAGTTTCACCTGAAGTTGCGTCTACAGATAGTGCAGCTGTAGATAGGGCATCGTGTGAACGACGCATGCCACGCTTTGAACGTGATTTCTTGCTCTTTTGTACGGCCATTGACCCTACTCCTATGTTAATTCTTAAAGAATTACTTCTTTAAGTTTTTTAAAACATCGAATGGATTCGGCTTATCTTCCACAATTTCTTCTGGAATTTCACCAAATACCAAATTGTCTGATTTAACGCTACAATCCGCTTCTTCGTGCTTTGCGATTTGAGGCAAGTTTAGAATGAACTCGTCTTCAACTAACTCTATTAGGTCGATTTCACCGTACTCGTTTAGATCTACCAAATCGTACTCTTCCGGTGCTTCCTCTTCAGTCTTCTCACCTTTGTAAGGTGTATAAGTGAATTGGACATCGCACTCATGTGCGAAAACCTCATTACAGCGTTGACACTCTAAATCAACTTCGATGTTAGCTTTACCAGAGATAACAACGAGTCGCTGTTCATCTAACTCAAATGACAGTGACACTTGAGCGTCGCGTTTAACGCCTTCAACTGATTCGAACAAACGCTTAAAAAGGCTAACCTGAATGATACCATCATAATCAAGTCGCTTCTGAGCAGCGCGTGCCGGATCAACCGTTCGCGGTATTTTTACCTTTTGCATAGGGCGCGAATTCTATCTTCCAATTCGTTTTTAGTCAAAGAAAAAGGACAAAAAGTTGTAGTTTTTTTCCTTATCATCAGAAGAGCTAGGACTCGCATCGCAATATCTATTAAGCTGGTGCTAACTCCCTGAAAGATTGTAATAGAAAATGACGCAATACCAACTAGTTTTAGCCTCTACATCGCCATATCGTAAACAACTGCTCAATAAACTATCAGTCCCTTTTGAAACCGCCTCACCTGATTGTGACGAAACACCTTTTTCTAACGAGCGACCTGAGGATCTAGTGAAACGTCTTGCGAAGGAAAAAGCACAATCATGCGCAACAAGCCAACCGAGTCTTGTTATTGGCAGCGACCAAGTGTGTGTGATTGATGGAAAAATCATTGGCAAACCTCTGAATCGAGAAAACGCTATCCAACAATTAAGCCGCCAAAGCGGTAAGGCCATCCAGTTTTATACCGGGCTTGCGCTTCACAACACCGAAACGAATATCACAGATGTCAAACTGGATACGTTCACGGTTCATTTCCGTCAGCTAACCCAACAACAGATCAATCGCTATGTAGAGAAAGAAGAGCCGTATTACTGCGCTGGCAGTTTTAAAAGTGAGGGGCTGGGTATCGCACTATTTGAAAAGTTGGAAGGGAAAGACCCGAATACTTTGGTTGGGCTACCACTGATTGACTTGATTGATATGCTTGAAACGCAAGGTTTTGAGGTACTTTAGGGAGATGCGGGATGCGGGATGCGGGATGCGGGATGCGGGAAAATTATGCAGGGTTGGTACATTGTAGCAACCCTTGTCATTTCAATAGATTAAACAGTCATCCCCGAGAGGGAGGCACGACCGACTTGGGGATCTCTTCATGCGAGTGAGAGCCTTTTAAAGATTCCCTACTCGCTCCTTCGTCGCTCTATGGAATGACCAAAAAGAAGCTTCTTCTTTCTATCAGGGCGAAGCCCGATCCAGTGATCCCGCAACGAAGTGTTCCATAGGGCAACGCCCGTTCCATTAGTGAAGCGATCCATAGGGCGAAGTTCCGTTCCCGCTTCTCAGACGAAGCCTGCCTTTAAAGCTTACGTAGCCCAGCCAACGCTTTCTCTAGCTTAGGCTCCATTGGCGCACTCACATCCATCCAGTCGTCATTAGATGGATGTTTGAATTTAATATTAGCAGCATGAAGAAACAGCCGGTCTAACCCAACTTTTCCTGTGTAAGCATCAAAGCGTCGATCACCATAACGGTCGTCCCAAGCAATGGGATGGCCAGTATACTGAGTATGGACACGGATTTGATGTGTACGTCCTGTTATTGGACTGGCCTGAATCAAGGTAGCCTCAGCAAACTTTTCAATAATCTTAAAACGTGTCTCAGAAGGCTTACCCTGAGAGTTGACACGGACGATGCTGTTCACTTCATTTTTCAAGAGTGGGGCATTGACTACCTTGCAACCGCTCTTCCATTGCCCCATCACCAAGGCATAATAATATTTCTGTACCGTTTTCTCACGAAACTGAGCTTGCAAATGACGCAGTGCAGAGCGCTTTTTTGCAACCAAAAGAATGCCTGAAGTATCTCTATCGATACGATGCACTAGCTCAAGAAAACGAGCTTGTGGCCTTAGTGCACGTAATGCTTCAATCGCACCAAACTTGAGCCCGCTACCTCCGTGAACTGCCGTGCCCGAAGGTTTATTGAGGATAAGCATATGTTCATCTTCATGGATGATCATATGTTCTAGCTCAGCGACTTTATTCAATTTGGTACTCGGTGCGACTTCGTCTTGCTTCTCTTCAATCGTGACTGGAGGAATTCTGACCAAATCCCCCGTCTTCAATTTATATTCAGCTTTAATTCGTTTTTTGTTTACGCGAACTTCTCCCTTGCGCAAGATCCGATAAACCATGCTTTTAGGGATAGTTTTAAGTTGGTTACGTAAGAAGTTATCGATACGCTGACCAGCCATATCTTCGTCGATATCGACAAATTGGACTTTAGTTCTAATTTCACTCATTTCGATATTCTACCATTCTAGTTCACATTTTCTAGGTGACGATTTGGTAAATCTCTTTCTAAGAATGAGTTTCTGTTACGCTACGAATAAAAATTCACCAATATATTTACAATCCTCAAAAATCATCAAACAAATCTTTTAAATACAGCGCTTTACAAAAATAAAAAATGGGTTTTTTAGCGTTTTATAATAAAGCAGATTGCTGACTTTAATGGGTACTGCTATAGTTCACACCTGCAATGGATGATTAGGCTGCATTTTAAACAAACCTATTCATTTTTGAGCAAGAGATTGAGTAGCCGCTAATTTACCAAAATGCAGCACATGGCGTAAGACATTTTCGGAGTTAGTACAACTTGTTGCCCTACTCAAAAATCTTTCATGTTGAGTATTATCCGCCATCATTGCGGCTTACAAGCCAAATTTGTTTGTAAGACTGACGTGCCCAAAGAGCATCCCTCCAGCCGGGAGGCTGCACAAATTTAAGCCATGGGATCAGGCACCGTGAAAGATACATTAAGGCAGCAAGACAACATAGAATGACAACGAGATTTATCAATGAAAAGAATGCTAATCAACGCAACTCAAAAAGAAGAGTTGCGTGTTGCTTTGGTTGATGGTCAGCGCTTATATGATTTAGATATCGAAAGCCCAGGCCACGAATCGAAAAAAGCAAACATCTACAAAGGACGTATCACTCGCATCGAACCAAGTCTGGAAGCAGCTTTTGTCGATTATGGTGCAGAGCGACACGGTTTCCTTCCTCTAAAAGAAATTGCCCGCGAATACTTTCCTGAAGGTTACACTTACCAAGGTCGCCCAAGCATTAAAGAGGTGCTGACTGAAGGTCAAGAAGTAATTGTTCAAGTAGAGAAAGAAGAACGTGGCAGCAAAGGTGCAGCCCTCACGACTTTTGTTTCTCTTGCAGGTAGTTACCTTGTTCTGATGCCAAATAACCCTCGTGCAGGCGGCATTTCTCGCCGAATCGAAGGGGATGAGCGTACACAACTGAAAGCGGCATTGAGCACGCTAGAACTACCACAAGGTATGGGGCTTATTGTCCGTACGGCCGGTGTAGGAAAGAGCGCCGAAGAACTTGAGTGGGACTTGAATGTGCTCCTCAACCACTGGGGCGCTATCAAACAAGCTTCTGAAGCGAACCCAGCTCCTTTCCTTATCCATCAAGAAAGTAACGTTATCGTTCGTGCTATTCGCGATTACTTACGTCGTGATATCGGTGAAATTCTGATCGATAGCAATACTATCTTTGAACGCGCTCTGGAACACATTCGCCTTGTCCGTCCTGACTTTGAAAACCGAGTCAAAAAACACGACCGTGAGGTCCCCCTATTTAGCCATTACCAAATTGAAAGTCAGATTGAATCGGCTTTCCAACGTGAAGTTCGTCTACCTTCTGGTGGTTCAATTGTCATCGACCCAACAGAAGCTCTGACCTCTATCGATATCAACTCTGCCCGTGCAACGAAAGGCGGCGATATCGAAGAGACGGCATTGAACACCAACCTTGAAGCGGCCGATGAAATTGCTCGCCAACTTCGTCTGCGTGATCTAGGTGGCCTTGTCGTTATCGACTTTATTGATATGACCCCGGTACGCCATCAACGCGAAGTTGAGAACCGCCTGCGTGACGCTGTTCGTCTTGATCGTGCTCGTGTTCAAATCGGTCGTATCTCGCGCTTTGGCCTGTTAGAAATGTCGCGTCAACGTTTGAGTCCTTCTCTAGCTGAAGCAAGTCACCACATTTGCCCTCGCTGTAGCGGTACTGGTGTCGTTCGTGATAATGAATCTCTTGCCCTCTCTGTTCTTCGTTTGATAGAAGAAGAAGCACTGAAAGACAATACTGCGCAAGTTCTGGCTGTGGTTCCTGTCCCGATTGCATCTTACCTTCTGAATGAAAAGCGTCGTTCAATCAACCATATTGAACGTAATCAAGAAGCTAAGATCACTGTGGTTCCTAACTCAGATATGGAAACGCCACATTTTGAAGTGATTCGAGTACGTGAAGGTGAAGAGTTCGATCTGCTTTCTTACCTAGTTCCTAAAAAGCTCGAAGCGATGAAGGAAGCAGAAGGTAAAGAGCCAGTAGAGCAAGAAGTCAAAGCGAAGAAGATTGAAGAGCCTGCACTAAAAGGCTTCGCATCACCAACCCAGTCTGCACCAGCTCCAGCGAAACCTGTCGCTAAAAAAGCGCCTGAGAAGAAAGCGAAAGCTGACACTGAGACGGCTCAACCTGGACTCATAAACCGCATCTTTAAAGCACTAGGTAGCTTCCTATTTGGTTCAGCTAAAGAAGAAGAGAAGCAAGAAGAACAGAAGCCTAAAGAGCGCAAAGAAGGTAACCGCAACAATCGTAACCGCCGTAACCGTAACGACAACCGTCGCCGTGGTAATCGCGATAATCGAAACGACAACCGTGACGATAAGCGCGATAACAGACGTGATAACAAGCGTGACGAAGCAGCGAATGAAGCGAAGCCTAATGAACGTAAACAGCAAAACCGTAAACCTAAGCAAGATCGCCGTAACAAACGCGATGATGTGAAGCCAAACAAAGTTGCTGAAGAAGGTCTAAAACTAGCGGCTGATGCTCAACAGACTGACAAACCTGAAGCGCGCAAAGAGCGAGCGGAAGAGAAAGCCGCTAAAGTGAAAGAACGCCGTCAACGCCGCAAGCTATCTAAGCAAGTACGTGTCAAAGACCAAGCTGCAAAAGCGAAAGCGGATGAAGAAGCGAAGCAAGTGGCTACTGAAGCAAAAGCTGAAGCGGTAGAAGAGCATGCCGTAGCTACGGATGTGGAAGAGGCTGAACAACCAAAACAACGCCGTAATCGCCGCTCTCCACGTCATCTGCGTGCGAGCGGTCAGCGCCGTCGTCGTGGTCGCGATCGTCGTCCTAACCCATTCCGCTTACGCAAAGGTGGCGTTGCTTCACCTGAAATGGCAATGGGTAAAGTCATGCCGAGCTACGGTATCTCTAAACCTGAGACGAAGCACAAAGCGAAGGCTGAACAGGCTGCGGCACCAGAAGTGACTACTTCAGCACTTGGTGGATTTGCTTGTCCTGAAATGGCCATGGGTAAAGTGATTGTTCGTCGACCAGCGTCAGTGGTTGAGCCTGTAGTCGAGCAAACCGTACCTTTAGAAACAGCTCAGTTAGCGGAAACGCCTGTGACTGAGCAAGTCCAAGCATCGATAGAAACTGCGCAAGAGAAGACTGTTCGAGAAGCAGTTACAGCAACTGAAGTGACTGTAAGCTCTGATATCGTTGTGCCGAAGGCATTTAAAGGTCACGCCTCTGCCCCTATGGCAAAAGCACCAGGCACCACAGAGATGAAAGATATTACTGTGATTGCTGCGCCTTTCCGAGAAGATCGATACCTGTCAAAAGGAGCAGGTAGCCAAGTCGCTAGCAATAAAGCCAGCGCTGCAATGGCAAAGCCTCAAAACTTTTAGTCAGGTTTGATGAAAATAAAAACAGCCCCATGATGGGGCTGTTTTTTTGTGTGTATCCAGTGAAGAGCATGACGACTCTCACTATTTGTCACAAATATTAGCCAATACCTGCTTCATTGTTGAACTTAATCACACTTTTAGGTAGCATTCGCCGACTCGATCTGAATCATTTGTTTGGTTTTCAGTGCTCTTTTACATCGCATTTTGCTTACATGAAAACTAAGCTAGAACCTATACGACAAACTTTCGTTCTCTGATATTCAGAATTACCGTAAACATTTAGCATAACTGAGCAAGCATGTTTGAATTTCCTCAATTTTCAAAACACTCTGTAAAAAATGACGTGTTATCTGGCCTGACCGTTGCTTTAGCCTTGGTTCCTGAAGCCGTTGCTTTTGCGTTCGTTGCAGGTGTTGACCCTATGGTTGGTCTATACGCTGCATTCATTGTTGGCCTTATCACCTCCATCTTTGGTGGGCGTCCAGGTATGATCTCGGGCGCAACAGGTGCAATGGCTGTCGTAATGGTCTCTCTCGTAGCATCACACGGCGTCCAGTATCTTTTTGCCGCCATATTACTGGCTGGTATCTTTCAGGTAACCGCTGGCCTATTTAAGTTAGGAAAATTCATCCGCATCGTGCCGCATCCTGTTATGATCGGCTTCGTTAACGGTTTAGCGATTGTTATTTTCCTAGCTCAGCTTGGTCAGTTCAAAGCGCCGGACATTCACGGTAGGCTAACTTGGCTACCTCAAGATCAAATGATATTGATGCTGGGTTTAGTCGCACTAACGATGGCGATTATTCACTTCTTACCAAAGTTCACTACCGCCGTCCCCTCTTCCTTAGTAGCGATCGTGACTGTGACCGCTTTGGTTGTAGGCTTAGATCCAGAAACACGTACCGTTGTTGATTTCCTACGCACTATGTCTGGTGATGATGCTGCGACGCTGGCAGGTTCACTACCAACGTTTTCTATCCCAGCAGTCCCGCTAACGCTAGAAACGCTACAAATTATCCTTCCGTACGCTCTCATTCTTGCCGCAATTGGTCTAATTGAGTCTCTGCTTACACTGACAGTTTTAGATGAAATGACGAACACTCGTGGTCAGTCAAACCGTGAATGTATTGGTCAGGGCATGGCAAACATGACATGTTCCGTGTTTGGCGCTATGGGTGGCTGTGCGATGATTGGTCAGTCGATGATCAACGTTAACTCAGGGGGCCGCGGTCGTTTGTCGGGCATTGTAGCTGCTTCTGCACTGCTGATATTTATCTTGTTCGCTTCTTCACTGATCGAAATGATCCCACTAGCAGCACTTGTCGGTGTCATGTTCATGGTGGTGATCGGTACTTTCGAGTGGGCAACATTCAAACTGGCTCGTCGCGTACCAAAGCAAGACTTCTTTGTAATCGTACTAGTAACGGTAGTAACGGTAATGACCGACCTTGCTATTGCCGTCTTTGTTGGTGTTATTGCCTCTGCTCTGATGTTTGCTTGGCAACACGCTAAACACATCTATGCCGATACCAGTATCAACGCAGAAGGTTCTAAAGAGTACAAAATTCACGGCCCGGTATTCTTCGGTTCAGTCGCCAATTTCCTTGAGATTTTCGATGCGCATGAAGATCCAAGTGATGTTATCGTCGATTTCGCTGATTCACGTGTAACCGACCACTCAGCTATCGAAGCTATCGAAACACTGGCCGAGCGTTACTCTGCTCAGGGCAAGACACTTCATTTACGCCACCTAAGCCCAGATTGTCGTAAGCTTCTCGATAAAGCAGGCAGCTTGGTAGAGATTAACGTAAAAGAAGACCCAAGCTACAAAGTCGCCACTGATGTACTCGCGGGTTAAATAGACAAAAAAGGGCTTCCATTTGGAAGCCCTTATTATTTATCGTTAATTATTATAGTAATTTGTTGAGTTTGTCACCCATCAGATCCAAACGCCAACTCTGCATCACATCTGGTAAAGTGGATGGATCACGATCTTTCTTCCACACCCAGCTCATCAACTGATTTAATTGTTTCTTGGACGCTAAAAACTCTGTCGCAAGCCCAGACGCCTGAGAGGCTTTTTTCACTTCATCCTTAAGGGTTTTAAACTTCTGCTTGTAGCCTGGCATATCCATCAAACGCTCAATTTTAGCCGGATACTCATCAACAGGCGTCATTTTGGCTGATTTAACAATCGAGATAATACGTGCGCTGTGGCGTTGCACAGAACGAATATCTAGACCTTCCTGTTCCATTCTTTGTTTGTTCTGTAAGCCTAAGCGAGCAACAAGCAGCAGATCATTCTCTTTAAAGATGAAGTTCAGTGCTAGATCACGGCGAATTGCTTCTTTGAAACGCCAGGTGGCGAGTGGTTTTAATATCGCTAACTCACTTGGTTTTAGCTGCCAAGCACCCTTAATATCTAAGTAAGCTTTTTCAGGGTCAATTGATTTGATGCGTTTGGTTGCCAGCAAATCACTTTCTTGCTGAGCGGCTTCCCACCAGCCAGCCTGAGTAATTTCTTCAAGCAGCTTTTCATACAAGGGCAATAGGTAGTGGACGTCTGCCGCCGCGTAGTCGAGTTGTTTGTCGGTTAATGGTCTTGCAAGCCAGTCAGTACGCGACTCACTTTTATCCAGTTCTACACCAAGATAAGATTCGACCAAAGAAGCGAAACCCGTTGACAGACCATGACCTAAAAATGCCGCCATCAATTGAGTGTCTACCATAGGATACGGCAGGCAATCAAAGCTGTTGTTAAACACTTCTAAGTCTTCACCACACGCGTGTAAAACCTTTAACACGGATGTGTCCTTAAGAAGGTGGACAAACGCCGTCATATCATCAATGACGGTTGGATCAATCAAAGAAAGTGTTTCACCATCAAATAACTGAATAAGACCAAGCTGGGGGTGGTAGGTTCGTGTTCGGACAAACTCGGTGTCAAGCATAACAACATCTGTGCCTCTAGCTTGTTCGCACACTTTTTCTAGCTGATCTGGACGGGTAATGATTTGATAATTCACAAAGTTCTCACTGTGACTGATGGGGTCTACAAATAAAAATGCCGACTGGTATTGGTCGGCATTTTAACATTAAACACTTGGCTGTGCTTATTTTTAACTTTAGCTAGCCTTGGCTAACTTTGCATCATTCTCTTCGCGCAGGACACGGCGCAATATTTTACCGACATTGGTTTTAGGTAATTCATCTTTAAATTCTACTAGCTTAGGAACTTTATAGCCCGTCAAGTGCTGACGACAATGGGCTATGAGCTCATCTTTCGTCAAGCTTGGATCACGTTTAACTACATAGATCTTCACCAGTTCACCTGAGACTTCATGCGGTTGGCCAATGGCTGCAACTTCCATTACTTTGCCATGCAGTGCCACCACATCTTCAATCTCATTTGGATATACATTGAAGCCTGACACCAGAATCATGTCCTTCTTACGATCCACAATGTGAATCAGACCCTGATCATCAAACTTAACGATATCCCCTGTGGACAACCACCCTTCACTATTGATGACTTCCTTGCTGGCTTCGGGCCTTTGCCAGTAACCTTGCATCACTTGAGGGCCACGAACCTGCAGTTCACCGACTTCGGTATTCGGTACCGGATTCCCTTCGTCATCAACAATACGCACTTCTGTAGAAGGGACAGGCAAACCAATTGCGCCTGTGTACTCGGTGAGGTCGTATGGGTTAACTGTCACCAAAGGAGAACATTCGGTGAGACCATAACCTTCTAATAGGTGTACGCCAGTGGTTTTCTTCCACTGCTCAGCAACTGCACGTTGAACGGCCATACCGCCACCTACCGCTAACTTTAGATTGCTAAAGTCCAGCTCGTGGAAATCTTCATTATTGACCAAGGCATTGAACAGCGTGTTGACACCAGTAATTGCAGTGAACGGACACTTTTGTAGTTCTTTGACAAAACCTGGGATATCTCGCGGATTAGTAATTAGCAGGTTACGTCCACCCAATTCAAGGAACAATAGGCAGTTCACCGTCAAAGCAAATACGTGGTAAAGAGGCAGCGCGGTCACAACCACTTCTCTACCTTCTTTTAGTACCGGCCCGTACATTCCTTTGGCCTGCAAAATGTTTGCTATCATATTGCTATGAGTTAGGATGGCCCCTTTCGCAACCCCTGTCGTACCACCTGTGTACTGAAGGAAAGCAATGTCATCGCCAGACATGAAAGGTTTCACGTATTGTAAACGTCGGCCTTTATGCAAAGCCTTGCGCATTGAAATCGCCCCGGGCAGATCATACTTCGGCACCATACCTTTCACATACTTGACCACAAAGTCGACCAAGGTGCCCTTTGCGCGCGGAAGCATTTGACCCAAACTGGTCAGTACGACATGCTTAACCGGAGTATTGTTTACGATTTGCTCTAATGTGTTAGCAAAGTTAGAGACGATCACAATGGCTTTCGCACCAGAATCATTTAGCTGATGTTCAAGTTCGCGTGGTGTGTACAGAGGGTTGACATTAACAGCAATCAATCCTGCGCGCAAAACACCGAACAATGCCACTGGGTATTGAAGAAGATTTGGCATCATCAAAGCGACACGATCGCCCTTTTTCAGCTTAAGTTCGTTTTGCAGGTAAGCGGCAAAAGCACGGCTGCGCTCTTCAAGCTTACGAAATGTCATTACCGAGCCCATATTCATAAAGGCAGGTTGGTCAGCATATTTCTGTACTGACTGTTCAAACATTTCCACCAATGACGGATATTGATCTGGGTTGATATGCTCAGGCACATCACTTGGATAACGTGATAACCAAGGTTTATCCACGGTAATACTCCTCGAATTAAGCTGACTGTTGTCGACGAAACGCCGTGATTTTATTGACGTCCATTACAACACAGGCAAAGAACTTGAGCACGAAAGACTCAAACACTTGTTTAAATTTTGTTAACTAAGCCAAAAATTAGGTCAGATACTCTAGAAGGGACTTGCAGATGACAGTGATGTCCTCCCTCAACCGTAAAAATTTCGGTCGAATTGGGAGTATCATCCGGTGTCTTCTGCAAATGGGGAAAACCTTGTTCGCCTAGCACCACAATCTGCGGACAGGTGATCTGCCGCCTGATTGATTGCGCATGCTCAAATGACATTCGATACAAAGACTGGCTTTGCAATTTCTCATCATGACGCCATACCCAGCCATCGTTGGTCTTTACCAACCCTCTCTTGACTATGGGTCTGATAAGTTCACAAGCAATTTGATTCACCTTTGCTCTAACATCAATAGCAATGGTATCTGATTCAAATGCCCTAGTTGGCTTACTGCGTATCCTTTGACGACTCAAAACGCCTTCTCTCAGCCGAGAAACCGTTTCGCTCTCTTCTTCCGCCAATGGCCCACGCCCTTCTATCTGAACCAATCCATTGATCTGCTCAGGAAAGGCGGCACTATAGCAACTTGCAATCAAAGCACCAAGAGAATGTCCTACCAGCACGAGTCTGTTTGTCGATAAGTTAGCCAGAAACTGATAAACATCGTCAATGTAGTCATGAAATGAGTAGAAATTACTACCGGACTTGTGACTGGAATGACCATGACCGGGCAAATCAATCGCGCATAAATGCAGTTCAGGCGCGGATTGATAAAGCTCTTGCATCAAAGATTCAAAGCTAGCGGCGTTGTCCAACCAGCCATGAAGAAAAACAATAGAGCAATCCGCTGTCTGGCTGTATCCGTATTCAATAGCGGCTATGAAGCCATCTGCTAAGGGGTAACGAGTGTCTCTTCGTGTCATTTAACTTCTTGAACCACCTTGCCATGTTTCGTTCCTCGGGTGAGGTCACGACAATATAAACTGCGGCAAGGATACATCGAGGGCCCGAAGTCATTGTGAACAATCACGCGCTCTTCTATTCGCCACAGATGGTAACTCTTGATATCCATAGCAGGGAAGTCATAGCGATAGTCACCCACCTTGGCGATTTCAGTACCACGGCTATCACCGAGTAAAGTAATCAATCGCCCTTTTGACAGTGTTACCGGATCCGCGAAACCATTGATATATCCAACGAATCGACCTTGCGGTTCTTGGTCAATATCAGGCTTGCCATTCGAGCCGATTGGTAAATTCACGATCTCCACTCGCGTCTTATCTTTCAGATTAGTCACGCTAGCAATCACACCACCCAAACGTAACTCCTGCGCTTGTGATGCTGAAGCTTGCCAGCGAGAGTAGTCCGTTTGTAAAGCTGGATTATCTGACGCAAGATTTTCTGGAAGCGTACTACAGGCTGTAAGTGTAGCCAAAACACTAACCATAGAAAGGAGTTTAAAAACACGTGGTATCATAAGAGCTTAACCAAAAGAACTAGATATAAATATCGACACCTAACAGCTGCGATAGTTCATCACGCTTAGACTGATTCATCACATTCATATACTCTTCCATCGCTTTACGACCCTGTCCTTCAGGCAAATCGTATTGCACTTGAGCTTTATGGATGTCTGACTCGTTTACCTGACGGATAGAATGAGCCACCGCATTGGCGACTTTCGAAGGTCGGCCAATTGATGACTGATCCTGAGCTTTTTTTACCTCATTCTTTTTTCCAGTTTTATTGGCCTTATTCGGCCCCGGAACCGAAGGAGGTAATCCATTAATCGAAACCATACTATCCGTCTAATTTCACCTTATTCTCTGCCTGGCAATTTCTTCCATGCAACGGTATCACGCAGATACACAGGACTCGCATCCTCTACCGTCAAAGTGTTGCCCTTTTCCCACTCGAGTTTAGCCAATGCAGCGATATCTTCCGCATCGGGGAAAAGAACCTCTCCTGCAGAGACTTCAAATTTCAGCTCCGCTAGCGCTTCATGATACGCTTCCCAACCGGTCCCTGCGGTAAGCCACTGGTGTTCGTCACTTTGGCTCTTTTCAGACAAAACCGCAGGTGGAATAACACATTCGGCATCAGTTGCAATCCAAGTGCCATCTTCTTGACGCGAAAAACGCCCCCAGTAGACTTCGCTCATTCTCGCGTCAATCGCACACGCCACGTGGCTTACACCATGTTTACGGTAGCTACCTTGAGCCATGGCTTGCAATGTCGACACGCCAATCATAGGCAGATCAGCACCAAACGCTAAACCTTGTGCAATACCAATGCCAATGCGGACACCTGTAAAACTGCCCGGTCCACGACCAAACGCGAGCGCGTCAAGTTCAGCCAGAGTGATCCCCGCTTCTTTCAGCACTTCGTCTACCATTGGGAGGATCTTTTTAGTGTGGTCTCGTGGTGCTACTTCACTACGAACATGGATCTGGTCATTAACTAGCAACGCAACAGAGCAGTTCTCTGTTGCCGTGTCTAAGGCAAGAATTTTTGCACTCATTGAATTCTCTGATTATTCGGTTGTTTGTGAAATTTGTTTAAGGAAATCCTGCACTAGCCCCAAATCCCGTGTTCTGGGAATTGGAGGTAAGCTGGCAAGAAATACGCCGCCATATTCGCGTGTCACTAAGCGATTATCACAAATGATCAGCGCACCTTTGTCTTTTTTATCTCGGATTAAGCGACCAACCCCTTGCTTAAGGGTAATCACGGCATCCGGTATCTGGACCTGTGAAAATGGGTCCCCACCTTTAAGCTGGCAATCTTCTATCCGCGCTTTAAGTAGCGGGTCGTCGGGTGCTGTGAAAGGTAATTTATCGATAATAACACAGCTCAGTGTGTCACCTCTAACATCAATCCCTTCCCAAAATGCACCTGTCGCCACCAGCAAAGCATTACCCAGTTCCATAAACTCTGCCAGTGTTTTTTGTTTACTGGTTTCACCTTGCATTAGCACTGGAATGCTCAAACGCTCACGGAACCTCTCACCGAGTTCCCGCATCATGCTATGCGAGGTACAAAGGAAAAAACAGCGCCCCTGATTCTGCTCAATCAAAGGGCCGAGCATGCGAACAAGCTTATCCGCCATACCCGGACTATTCGGCTCAGGAAGGTAACGCGGCACACATAACCTTGCCTGACTCTGATAATCAAATGGACTTGGCAAAGACATTTCCGTCTGAGGTTTTAGGCCCAACCGAGAAGTAAAATGACCGAAATCCCCTTTTACCCCTAAAGTAGCGGAAGTAAATACCCACGCCCCTTGCTTTAACTCGATCTGTTCCTGAAATTTGTCTGATACCGAAAGCGGGGTGATATGAAGACTAAAATGACGCGGAGTCGTATCGTACCAGTAAGAGTATCCCGTAATGGAAACCTCACAAATTCGTTCCAGTCTCGCTTGAATTGTGCTGGCTCGTTCATACGCCGTATCCAACAGTTGGCTCCGACCCAATGCTAATTTGAGTACTTCGAGACAAAAATCCAGCGACTCACGTAATCTTTCTAGTTCTCTGGCAATTGAGGGAGATTGAATCGCTTCACGCCAGTTACCTCGGAAACCTGGTTCACCGAGGGCAATTCTTAAGTCCATCGCAGTTTGCAGCAATTTTTCGCTGATCTTCTGCAATTGGCGCATGTCTTTTGCTTCGGTGCGATAACCTATTTCAATATCCTTACAAAGCTCCTGAATCTGACGACTAGAGAGAGACTGACCAAAGTACTGACTGGCAATATCAGGTAACTGATGAGCTTCGTCGAAGATAAACACTTCCGCTTCTGGTATCAGCTCCCCAAACCCCGTTTCTTTTATCGCTAAATCGGCCAAAAATAGATGATGATTGACGACCACAACGTCCGCATCCATGGCTTTTTTGCGAGCCTTAAGAACAAAACAATCTTGGTAACTTGGACACTCTTTACCTAAGCAATTGTCGTTGGTTGAAGTAATCGTTGGGATAACTGGGCTGTCTTCTGCGATTTCGTCACAATCGCCTAAATCGCCAGTTTTGGTCTCACTCGCCCATGAGCGGACTTTGACCAACTGACTGAGCAGCGCTGGATCCGCATGGTGTCCATGACTTTCAACCATTTGTCGACTAAGACGGTCAAGACACAAGTAATTTGCTCGCCCCTTAAGTAACGCCACTTGACCGTAAAAGCCCAGTGCGTCCGTCATCAAGGGTAAATCACGATGAAACAACTGTTCTTGGAGGTTTTTCGAACCGGTACTAATGATGGTTTTTTTACCACTCAGTAATGCAGGAACCAGATAAGCGAAGGTTTTCCCTGTCCCGGTTCCGGCTTCAATAACGACTTGCTGGTCACTTTTAATTGCTTTAACCACAGATTCAGCCATATCAAGCTGAGCCTGTCGGGGTTGGAACCCAGGAATCGCTTTACCTAGAGCACCATCTGCTGAGAACGTTTTCGAGATCATCAAGTAGTGTAATTTGAATTGAATGAGGTGACGAACGAGGGATTATGGCAGGTTTAGAGACTGGGCGCGAATGCAAATCGGATCCGCGCCAGTAGGCTACGTTATTGATGTGCAAGTTGTGTTAGCGACGGTTGAGATAACGTGATAACCACGCTGGGCCAGAAAACTCGTTGTGACTGTCCATCATGACACGAGCAGCTTCACTGGGCGACGCTTTGCTTTCCCACATTTCATTAAGCAGCGCTTCATTCATCTCGTGGTCACCGAGAAGCGCACTGACTCTCTCGGAATACAACTTACGTGCGAGTAGATCTTTATCCATACGAACCACCTGTCGTGCTAAAAGCTGACAATTTTTGAACAAATTCGCCGAGCTAATCGGTTAACTCGGATTAATTGTTGAAACCTTTTTAATATTAGTTTAATTGTAGCTTCCATATTGTGGAGCGCTTCACCGTTCGACGCTCGGCAAAAAATTCAGAATGCGAAAAAAATAAATCACGGAAGTTTTAACCCAATGGAAAAGAAAACACTGCTCACTCATTGTACCGATGCACCAGGCCTGATTTCTAAAATCACCAATATTTGTTATAAGCACCAACTCAACATCATTCATAATAATGAATTTGTCGATAATACTAGCGGCCATTTTTTCATGCGGACCGAACTGGAGGGTTATTTCAATGATCAAACCTTCCTTGCCGACCTAGATCAGGCTCTACCGCAAGGTGCTAAAAGAAAGTTGATTGGCCCAAACCGCAAGCGCGTTGTTATTCTCGTCACCAAAGAAGCACACTGTATTGGTGATATTCTGATGAAAAATTTCGATGGCAGCCTAGACGTTGATATTGCTGCAGTAGTGGGTAACTACGATACGCTTAAAAGTCTGACAGAGAAGTTTGATATTCCATATCATTGCGTCTCTCACGAGGGGTTAAATCGGGAAGAACATGAGCAAAAAATGCTCGACGTCATCGATCAGTACAATGCGGACTATTTGGTCTTGGCTAAGTACATGCGCGTACTAACACCATCATTTGTCGAAAAATACCACCATAAGATCATTAACATCCATCATAGTTTTCTACCCGCTTTCATTGGTGCAAAGCCTTATCAACAAGCTTACGAGCGCGGCGTTAAAATCATTGGTGCAACCGCACACTTCGTCACCAATGACCTAGACGAAGGACCAATCATCAAGCAAGACGTGATTCCGGTCGACCATAACTTCAGCGCAAAGGATATGGCTCAGGCGGGAAGAGATGTTGAAAAGAATGTTCTGAGTAAAGCACTCAATAAAGTGATAAATGACCACGTATTTGTCTACGGCAACAAGACGGTCATTCTTTAGTCTTCCATCCCAAATGCCAAAAGACCTCCGATCGGAGGTCTTTTTTTAATGTTTGGCTTTCTTAGAGCTTCGCAGCCAATTCGACACCTTGCCTGATAGCACGTACAGCATCCAACTCGCCGGCATGATCGGCACCGCCTATGATATGTAGCTTGTCACCAAATTGCTGCCATTGATCCTCAAACGGTCTCACCGATTCCTGACCAGCACAGATAATGACTTTATCCACTTCAAGCAACTCGGATTTGCCATCATGGCTAATGTGCAAGCCAGTATCATCAATCTTGTCGTAGCTGACACCACCCACTAGATTGACTCCTCGTTTCTCTAGCGTACGTTTATGAATCCAGCCGGTGGTTTTACCCGGACCTTTGCCCACTTTGCCCTTGCGGCGCTGTAGAACCCAAACGTCTTTTTCGCTCAGAGATTCGGGATAGGGGTACAAACCACCCGGATGAGCGATCTCTTTATCAATCCCCCATTCGTGCAACCAGTCGTCTAAGTTATGACCAGCTGGCTCTGTAAGCATGGTGGCGACATCCACACCGATGCCACCCGCACCAACAATCGCAACTTTCTCACCAACGTAAGTTTTCTCTTTAATCAACGTCTGGTAATCAATCACCTTCTCTGGATTATCGATACCATCAATCTTGACTTTACGCGGCTCTACGCCTGATGCCATGACCACTTCGTCATACTCGGCCAATAGATCGAAATTTGCGTCCGTTTCAAGATGCAACTTCACGCCTGTCTCATCAATCTGGTTCGCAAAGTAACGGATGGTTTCGCGGAATTCCTCTTTTCCAGGGATTTGCATGGCTAAACGGAATTGACCACCGATCCTATCGTTACGTTCGAACAGGTCGACATGGTGGCCTCGCTTAGCCAGAGTCGTCGCACATGAAAGTCCGGCAGGACCAGCACCAACCACCGCAATATTCTTAGGCTTGTCGGTCGGGGTGATCACAAGCTCATCTTCACGACAAGCAAGTGGGTTTACCAGACAACTAGCTCGTTTACCTTTGAAGACATTGTCTAGACACGCTTGGTTGCAACCGATACAAGTATTAATCAAATGTGACTGTTTATTTTCGGCCTTAACGACAAAATGCGGGTCGGCAAGGAAAGGCCTTGCCATAGACACCATGTCAGCGTGACCACCGGAGAGAATACGCTCTGCTTCTTCCGGCGTATTGATACGGTTACAGGTGACAATCGGCACGTTGACATGTGGGCGCACTTTTTCCGTTACCCAAGTAAAGGCTCCTCGTGGCACTTGAGTTGCGATAGTCGGAACCCTTGCTTCATGCCAACCTATACCAGTGTTGATGATGGTCACGCCTGCTTTTTCGAGCTCTTTTGCCAGAGTAATCACTTCGTCAAACGTGCTGCCTTCCTCAACCAAGTCCAACATAGAAAGCCGGAAAATGATGATAAACTCCTCACCCACTTCCTTACGAATGGCCCGCACAACCTCTAGCGGCATACGCATGCGATTTTCGTAGCAACCACCCCACTCATCGTAGCGCATATTAGTGCGTTTACAGATGAACTGATTGATCAGATAGCCTTCTGAGCCCATCACTTCAACGCCATCATAGCCCGCAGACTGCGCCAACTTCGCGCTATTGGCAAACGCCCCGATGGTTTTGTGAATCTGACGAGGGCTCATTTCGCTTGGAGAAAATCGCGCAATCGGTGCTTTGATGGAAGAGGCACTTTGCGAAAACGGGTGCATCGCGTAACGCCCTGCATGGAGAAGCTGCAAAGCAATTTTGCCACCATGTTCGTGAACGGCTTCCGTCACGACTTTGTGTGCGCGGGCATGCTTAGGCTTACTGAATTCAGCACTAAACGGGTGTAAACGACCACGTAAGTTAGGCGAGAAACCACCGGTCACAATCAGACCGACACCACCTTTTGCACGCTCTGCATAAAAGGCAGCCAATTTCCCTAGACCTTCTTTATGCTCCTCCAGACCAGTGTGCATCGAGCCCATCAAGACTCGGTTTCTAATCTGAGTAAATCCTAGATCCAACGGCTTTAATAAGTTTGGGTACATGGCAGACATCACTTTATTATTTTACTCTGGTCTGACCACAATACGGCGAGTTGTAATAAAAATCAAACAAGCGTTTACATTTTTGTAACACCGATCAATCTTGCAGTTGTTTGGGTATACTAGTTTAAGTAGGATATAAGTTATCTGTATTTATAAGGTCTTAGACTATCAAGGCCTATACCTGCGCTAAGCGCAGCGGAGCCCTAATGAAAAAATTATTTAAGTTTATCGGTATGATCTTTAAAGGCATATGGAAGCTGATTACCTTTATTCGTCTTGCCCTAGTTAATCTTATCTTTCTTGCCACGATTGGCATTATTTACTTCATTTACACAAACGCAGAGTCCGCCATCCCGTCCGTCCCTAAAGAGTCTGCGTTAGTGCTCAATCTTTCTGGACCAATCGTTGAGCAATCAAGATATGTGAACCCAATGGACTCTTTCACTGGCTCGCTATTTGGTCAGGATATGCCAAGAGAAAACGTCTTGTTTGATATTGTTGAGTCAATACGCCATGCCAAAGACGACCCTAAGATCACTGGTATTGTGCTGGCTCTGCGTGACATGCCAGAAACCAACCTGACTAAACTGCGCTACATTGCGAAGGCTCTGAATGAGTTCAAAGCATCAGGCAAGCCTATTTACGCCGCGGGTGAGTTTTACAACCAAAGTCAGTATTACCTAGCCAGTTATGCCGACAAGATTTACCTAGCTCCAGATGGCGCTGTGCTGATTAAAGGCTACAGCGCATACTCAATGTACTACAAAACACTGTTAGAAAAGATTGATGTCAACACGCATGTTTTTCGTGTTGGTACCTATAAATCAGCCATTGAGCCTTTCGTACGCGATGATATGTCAGACGCGGCTAAAGAGTCTGCGTCACGCTGGCTGGGTCAATTGTGGGGGGCCTATGTCGATGACGTTGCCACTAATCGTCAGGTGTCAACCGAAACGCTGAACCCAAGCATGGAAGAGTTTTTAGCCTTGTTAAAAGAGCAAGATGGCGATTTGGCGGCCTTATCTCTTGAACTAGGCTTAGTGGATGAGCTGGCGACACGACAACAAGTACGTGCCGATTTGAGCGAGATATTTGGTAGCAATAGCGAAGACAGTTACAACTACGTCGATTACTACGAATACCAAACCACAATGAAGCCAACGTTCAATTTGTCGCAGGATGATATCGCAATTGTCGTCGCTAGTGGTGCCATCATGGATGGCTCTCAACCAAGAGGTACAACTGGCGGTGATACTGTCGCTGCACTTCTACGACAGGCACGTAACGATGAAAAAATCAAAGCGGTTGTTTTGCGGGTAGACAGCCCGGGTGGTAGCGCGTTTGCATCCGAAGTGATTCGCAATGAAATCGAAGCGCTGAAAGAAGCAGGCAAACCAGTGGTGGCCTCGATGTCGAGCTTAGCCGCTTCAGGAGGCTACTGGATTTCGATGGGCGCAGATCGTATTGTTGCACAACCAACGACGTTAACCGGCTCAATTGGTATCTTTAGTGTTATTACGACATTCGAAAAAGGCTTAAATAGACTCGGTGTATACACTGATGGAGTGGGAACTTCTCCGTTTTCAGGAGTCGGTATCACCACCGGCTTATCCGAAGGTGCCGCAGATGCTTTCCAAATGGGCATTGAACACGGCTATCATCGTTTTATCGGCTTAGTCAGTGAAAGCAGAAACATCCCATTGAAAGATATGGATAGTATCGCTCAGGGTCGCGTGTGGACGGGCCAAGATGCCGCGAAGTTCGGTCTGGTTGATAAAATGGGTGACTTTGATGATGCTGTTAAGTTGGCAGCGGAGCTGGCGAAAGTCGAAGAATATAACCTGTATTGGGTAGAAGAACCGTTGTCGCCTGCTGAGCAGTTCATCCAAGACTTCATGAATCAAGTCAAAGTCAATCTTGGTGTCGATGCCAGCGCATGGTTGCCTACCGCCCTGCAACCTGTAGCGGCACAAGTTGTTCAGGATGCCAGCTTACTGGACAGTTTCAATGATCCGAAAGGCCATTACGCATTCTGTCTAAACTGTCAGGTTCAGTAACGACTGATTCATCAACTGGATTGATCCTATCTGAGTATCTGGGGTATTCCTGTGCGGGGTACCCCTTTTTATTGCTACTGATTGATATATAATCCCACGCTCTGTTCCCCCTACAATTAACTGGTTTCTAAGCAATGGCAAGAAAACACATTTATATCGCTTACACTGGCGGAACCATCGGCATGAAAAAGTCAGATGATCACGGTTACGTTCCAGTGGCTGGATTCATGGAAAAACAACTGGCTAGCATGCCAGAGTTCCAGCGCCCAGAAATGCCAGAATTTACGATTCACGAATATGATCCGCTGATCGATTCATCCGACATGACACCGAAGGACTGGCAGCAAATCGCGGATGATATTCGCGAGAATTACGATAAATACGATGGTTTCGTTATTCTACATGGCACAGACACAATGGCATATACTGCCTCAGCACTGTCTTTCATGCTGGAAAACCTCGGCAAACCGGTGATTGTGACAGGCTCACAAATCCCGCTTGCGGAGCTGCGTTCAGATGGTCAAGCCAACCTGCTTAACGCACTACACATTGCAGCCAACTACCCAATCAACGAAGTCACTCTGTTCTTCAATAACAAATTGATGCGTGGTAACCGCAGTACGAAATCACACGCAGACGGCTTCAACGCCTTCACTTCTCCAAATTTACCACCGCTGTTAGAAGCGGGTATCAATATTCAGATCAGCAACGATATTGTCGTAGGTGAAAAGCCAGAAGGCGAATTCAAAATACATGACATTACACCTCAACCCATTGGCGTCATCACCATGTACCCGGGTATCTCACATGAGGTGATTCGTAATACACTGCTCCAGCCAGTCAACGCAATGATCCTACTGACCTTTGGCGTGGGCAATGCTCCGCAAAATCCGGAACTGCTCGCGCATCTCAAAGATGCTTCCGAGCGTGGCGTCATTGTCGTCAATCTCACTCAATGCTTAGCGGGTAAAGTCAACATGGGTGGTTATGCCACGGGCTGCGCACTGGCAGAAGCTGGCGTCATCAGCGGTTACGACATGACCCCAGAAGCGGCACTGGCCAAACTGCATTACCTCTTGAGTCAAAACCTGACTTACGAGCAAGTGAAAGTTCAAATGCAGAAAGTACTGCGCGGTGAAATGTCGATATAACAAACATCTTTTCCAAGAATAATGATAAAAAAGCCGACAAAATGTCGGCTTTTCTCTTTATTTCAGAGCTCTGATGAGACTCGTTCAGCTTGTTCTGGCTTGTGATTCAGTTCATCATACGCTTTTCAATAGCAATCAATTCCACCTTATGTACATTGATCATTTTATATGGGTTTGGCTACTATTCAGCGCTTCCATTCTGGCCGCATTTCTTAGAGCACAAACAGCCTCATTGAGTTTGCTTGCCGCAACTCTTTTCGGTGGCTTGATAGCTGGTGTATTATCGCCTCTAGGCTTGATTCTCGTCGTTACCTTTCTAGCAGTTACTTACTACCTCAAAAACAAGTCTTCGCTACCATCAGTGATACTCTCAACAGTTGTCATCATTGGGAGCCTCGCACTCTTTCTACATTTGGTGCCGGGTTTTAGCAATCCGCTAGTCCTTCAAAACGTGCAAGCTGGCGCTCTGAGTGCAGATTTCAGCATGTATTTAAACCTAGACAAACCTCTGGCCTTCTTCGCCCTTCTTTTGGCTTTCCCTGCGTTGTTAGGAGAAAAGCGCAAGGTCAATTATCGAACCGTGTTGTTGATATCAATCCCACTGTTCGCTTTACTGCCTATTGCATCAATGCTTGGAGCAATCAAACCTGAGTTCTCTATCCCCAGTTGGTGGTGGTTGTTCGCCTTTAACAATCTATTGTTCACCTGTGTCGCTGAAGAAGCCCTGTTCCGTGGCTATATTCAACAAAAGTTAACCAACAAGTATGGTGCCTATATCGGCGTTGTAGCCGCGAGTCTGTTATTTGGATTGGCACACTTTGCAGGCGGCCCACTATTCGTTGTTTTCGCGTCACTAGCTGGGCTTGGCTACGGCTTGATCTTCCATACCACAGGAAGATTATGGGCTGCAGTTTTGGTGCATTTTCTTCTTAACTTCAGTCACTTACTTTTTTACACCTACCCGATTCTTCGTGGATAATAAACAGATACAAAAAAGCCAGCTCACTTGAGCTGGCTTTTTGGTGTTTATTTGAGATTAACCGATGTGCGTTACGCCGCCCATGTACTTCTGCAGTACAGCAGGGATTGCGATACGGCCATCTGCTTCTTGATTGTTTTCAAGAATCGCAACCATAGTACGACCCACAGCCAACCCTGAACCGTTTAGCGTGTGCACTAGCTCTGGTTTCTTCTCGCCTTTACGACGGAAGCGAGCTTGCATACGACGAGCTTGGAAATCCCACATGTTTGAACATGAAGAAATCTCACGGTACGTCTCTTGCGCAGGAACCCAAACTTCAAGGTCATAAGTTTTACGAGCACCAAAGCCCATATCACCTGTACATAGAATCACTTTACGGTAAGGAAGCTCAAGTAGTTGTAGCACCTTCTCAGCATGACCTGTTAGCTCTTCAAGTGCTGCCATTGACTCTTCTGGCTTGGTGATTTGTACTAGCTCAACTTTGTCGAACTGGTGCATACGAATCAGGCCACGAGTATCACGACCGTAAGAACCTGCTTCAGAACGGAAACACGGTGTGTGCGCCGTCATCTTCAATGGCAGATCGGCTTCATCAGAAATAGTGTCACGCACCATGTTGGTTACCGGTACTTCTGCCGTTGGGATAAGGGAGAGTTTACGTGGCTCTTCATCATTCACTTTTTCAGTCAACGGTTCAGTGTGGAATAGATCTTCACCAAATTTAGGTAACTGACCAGTACCAAACAAGCTGTCAGAATTCACTAAATAAGGCATGTACATTTCTGTATAGCCATGCTCATCTGTGTGAAGATCAAGCATAAACTGCGCAATCGCGCGGTGCAAACGCGCAAATTGACCTTTCATCACGATAAAGCGAGCACCGGTGATCTTTGTTGCGCTAGCGAAATCTAGGCCATCGCCCATTTCACCTAAATCAACGTGATCTTTTACTTCAAAATCGTAAGATTTAGGCTCACCCCAACGAGAGATTTCAACATTCTCGTTTTCATCTTTGCCATCTGGCACTTCATCGTCTGGCAGGTTTGGTACAGACAAGGTGATGTCTTCCAATTTGTTCTGGATTTCCACCAGCTCAGCTTTTTTCGCTTCCAGATCGCTACCTAACGTACCAATCTGTTTTTTAATCTCTTCAGCACCTTCTTTGTCTCCAGCCGCCATTTTCTGACCAATTTGCTTGGAGATGGAGTTACGCGTGGATTGTAAATTTTCAACTTCTACTTGAATGGACTTGCGTTGTTCTTCAAGTGTACGGATTGTCTCTACGTCTAGCTTAAAGCCACGACGCGCCAGTTTAGCAGCTGTTTCATCCAGCTCTGTACGAAGTAATTTAGAATCCAGCATTGTTAATCCTATGCTTTTTTGGTTGTGAAAGTGCGTCCAAACTTCATGCTCAAACGCTTTTATAATTAACCGAACAAATGTATCCAAAAAAGACGCTTATTCATAGCGCTTTTGTGGGCTTTTTGCATCTAAACTAGCCAAGTAATCTAACTTTTCGCCAATTTTCGCCTCTAAGCCTCGGTTTGTAGGAGAATAGTAACGAGTCTCTGCCATTTCTGGTGGTAGATATTCCTCTCCAGCCGCATAAGCACCGGGTTCGTCATGAGCGTAACGATATTCCGCTCCATAACCGAGATCTTTCATTAAACTTGTCGGTGCATTGCGAAGATGAGGCGGTACTTCGTACTCAGGTTGATGGTGGGCATCACGCAGGGCCTGTTTCCAAGCGGTATAAACCGCATTACTTTTCGGAGCACAGGCAAGATAAACAATAGCCTGGGCAATGGCTCTCTCACCTTCTGCTGGGCCCACTCTGGTAAAACAGTCCCACGCCGACAACGCGACCTGCATTGCGCGCGGATCCGCATTGCCGATGTCCTCAGACGCAATCGCCAGCAATCGGCGAGCAATATACAAAGGGTCACAACCTGCGGTAATCATACGTGCTGACCAGTACAGTGCCGCATCCGGATTCGAGCCACGAATCGATTTATGCACTGCAGAAATCAAGTCGTACCAAATGTCCCCCTTGTTATCAAAGCGCGAGACTTTTTCGCCAGCCACTTCAGCAAGGAGTTCTATCGTGATTTGCTTGACGCCCTTATCGTCCTCTTGCGCCATATCATACAGTAGCTCAAGATAGTTAAGTGACATGCGCGCATCGCCATTCACTAACTCGGATAAGCGATCCAGTACGTTATCGGCGAAATGGGCTTCAAACTGACCTAAACCACGCTCAACATCATAAATGGCTTGTTCTAGTGCTAAACGGATATCTTGCTGAGCCAAAGAGGTAAGCTTGTAAACCCGAGCACGAGACAGCAAAGCGTTGTTAAGTTCAAAGGAGGGATTCTCCGTCGTCGCGCCAATAAAAGTCACAGTACCATCTTCAATATGAGGGAGAAACGCGTCTTGTTGGGATTTGTTAAAGCGATGAACCTCGTCAACGAATAAAATCGTTCTGCGGCCACCCAATTTATTTTCACGCGCTTTGTCTATTGCGGCCCGAATGTCTTTGACCCCAGACGTCACCGCAGAGACACGCTCGACTTCTGCATTGGCGTAGTTCGCTGCCACTTCCGCCAGCGTCGTTTTCCCCGTGCCAGGCGGCCCCCAAAGGATCATTGAATGAATATGCCCCGCTTCCAACGCACGGCGCAGAGGTTTACCCAGTCCAAGAATATGTTGCTGACCTATGTATTGGTCCAGCGTTTCTGGACGCATTCTTGCAGCAAGGGGACGAAAGTCGTCGTCCCCTGAAAAATCCAATGAATAGTTGCTCACTATTAATTCCTTTGGTCGTCGACCTCTACCCCTTCAGGAATAGTAAAGGTAAAGCGATCAGCACTCGGCTTAACCAATTTGATGTTATTGAACTTGAAGGTACTTTTCTGACCGTCTTGCTCTATGACACTAAAGCCTTGCACAGCGCCTTTGCGATCAATCTCTAGCTTAAACTGGCCCTGATTGGTGTCGACAGCAGTAGGAACCAAGGTAAACACATCGCCCTGTTGTGACACTGTGTAGTTGGCCCAGTCACTAGCGCGGTTGCGAGTAAGCAGAACAAAAGGGGTTTGTTCCGTGGCTTGCTCCTGCCAATAAATGCTGACCTGTTCTATGAAAGGACTGTAATACCACAGAGATTCACCATCAGAAACTAAGACATTCTCATCTGGTGACGTCGTTGTCCAACGGAAAAGGCTTGGACGCGCAATTTCGACTTTACCTTCACCCTCTGTCAACATTTCCCCTTCAGGGCTGATCAACTGCTGTGAAAAGTCCGCACTAAACCCGTCAGTCAGTTGCAGTCGCTGGCTCAATTCATCCTTGGGAGCTGCAATAACGGAGAAGCTAAGGAAAAACAACGCGGCTAATTTCTTCATTCTTTATCATCCTATTGCGTCGTGAATACGACGTTATACCTCGGTTTCGATACCATTTTGACCGGGTAAAGTTTACTTTGTTCTACTGACCGCAACACTGTTTGAATTTTTTACCGCTACCACACGGGCAAATGTCGTTACGCCCGATATCTTTAAATGGGTTTACACTTTGTGCTTTGGCACCAACCATGGCTTCATCGGCCGCTTGCGCAACTTCGTTAATCATCAAATCCAGCTGACCAAGAAAGTCATTCAGAGTTGGAGGCGTTTCAATACCTGCCTCTTTCATTTGTGCTTGAGTCTGCTCTTCATCGATTGCCAACATCATTGTGGTAAGCAAAGCTTGTAGCATGCGTAATGTCCCATCGCCGATAGACGTTTCCGCCCATTGCTCTTCGATGGTGGGCCAGAGCATCATAAACCCTTCAGCAAAATCTGCGAGCTGCTCGTCACGCTGCTCTTCATCCAACAAGGACAGCAAAGAATATTCATTACGCTTTAAATAACTGTATTGCTGATTTATATGACCTTCAACCCCCGCTTTAATAGCCTGTGTTTGCTCAGAGAAAAGGCTAGGCAACCAACTTTCTGGCGCAAGTGGCTTTGTCGCCAAATTTGCCGCCAAAGTGACGCCTTCAAGGTACAGTGCAGATTCTTCAGTTTGGGATGGTTCAAGTGTCAGTAGTTGATAAGTCATTATCTGATTCAGTGTTGCAAGATTCTCGCGCCATTATAACCCTATGCATCGCTGCGGGTCACTCAAGTCTTGATAAGTTACGTGTACGGCCCTAGTTCATCCATCAGCGAAATTCATATGCATTTTAGTGACCACCTGCTCCGATCTTGCTTTCTAATGTACGAATAGAAGCTTTCACAAATCAGGACTCGTCCTTTGCTTTAAGCTGATAAAAGTGAAATCAAAGTTTTCACGCTCAAATCCAATACTGTTGCCATTATGGATTGATTGATAAACACATCAGAGTATAGTTGCCACTTTCAACACACCATAAGAGGAAGTGAACACCTGTGTTAATGACGCCGCCCTAAATGCTCCACCCCTCTACAGCTTTCACAGCTAACCGAGCACAATACTAGCCCATAGTATCTTGCTCATTCGCTCCGTTTGTTAAACAACCGCCTTCATTTGGCTGTTTAATCACGCTAAAACTTTATCAAAGAAGCACCTACTCTCACTTCAGTTCTATTTCTGATGCGTTTTGCCGTGCCTAAATTGAGAATTCAATGTACCAAAATATGAAACTTGATTGGATGTCTAACATCCGAGGTGATCTACTTGCAGGTCTCGTTGTTGCGCTTGCTTTAATTCCAGAAGCTATCGCCTTTTCAATCATCGCGGGCGTCGACCCTAAAGTCGGACTATATGCCTCTTTCAGCATTTCCGTTGTGATTGCGTTTACTGGCGGACGATCAGGGATGGTTTCCGCGGCCACGGGGGCCATGGCATTGTTAATGGTCACCTTAGTCAAAGAGCATGGGTTAGAATATTTACTAGCCGTTACCGTGCTGACTGGCATACTGCAAATTTTAGCCGGATATTTAAAGCTTGGTAGTCTCATGCGCTTTGTTTCACGTTCCGTTGTGACTGGCTTTGTTAATGCTCTTGCTATCTTAATTTTCCTTGCTCAACTGCCGGAACTCATCGACGTAACTTGGCAAGTATATGCGATGACTGTCGGCGGACTTGGTATCATTTACCTGTTCCCGTACCTCCCCTTTATTGGTAAACGAATACCTTCACCTTTGGTGTGTATCATCACTCTGACGGTAATCAAAATCTGGTTCGAAATTGATATTCGTACCGTCGGTGATATGGGTACCTTACCCGATACCTTACCTATTTTCTTATGGCCTGATGTACCTCTCAATTTAAAAACCTTGTCTATCATTTTTCCCTACGCCGTTGGACTTGCTCTAGTAGGTTTATTGGAATCGATGATGACAGCTACGATTGTTGACGACCTTACCGAAACAAGCAGTGATAAAAACCGAGAATGTAAAGGCCAAGGTATGGCCAACATTTTTACAGGCCTGCTTGGCGGCATGGCTGGGTGTGCGATGATAGGGCAATCCATGATCAATATTAAGTCAGGTGGTCGAGGAAGATTGTCGACGCTATCTGCTGGTGTGTTCTTGCTTATAATCGTTGTGTTTCTTAGCCCATGGCTAAATCAAGTCCCAATGGCGGCACTTGTCGCTGTGATGATTATGGTTGCCATCAGTACATTTTCATGGAGCTCAATTCGCGACATCAAGAAGCACCCTTTATCGACTAATATAGTGATGCTTGCTACCGTCTTTATTGTTGTAGCTACACACAACTTAGCAATAGGTGTACTGGTTGGTGTGCTACTAGCATCGTTATTCTTCGCAAACAAAATCAGTCGAATGATGATAATCAAAACGGACATCACACAGAAGAACCACCGCAGATACATGGTTATCGGGCAAGTCTTTTTCGTTTCATCAGAGAAGTTTATTGAATTGTTTGATCTAAAAGAAGTCGTTGAATCAGTAGTGATCGATTTGTCAAAGGCACACTTTTGGGATGTAACCTCGGTTTCAGCGCTAGACAAAGTTATCGTTAAATTTCGACTTCAAGGCACACATGTGGAGTTGATCGGAATGAACCAAGCCACGCGCACCTTAGTCGAAAAATTTGGTGTGCACGACAAGCCCGAACAGGTTGAAAAGTTATTGGTCGGGCATTAATTGATAAAGCCCGTACGGAGTTACTGGCGTTAGGTTACCCTTCAACAAAGGGCTTCCTAGAAAAGGCGATTGGTAGAAATCATGCTGAGTTGTTAGACATCTTGTCACTAAGCCTCTAAAATCACGCCTCCGAATTTGGAGGCGTTGTTATGCGAGTTGTTCTGGGCCCTATGGAGGGCGTTTTAGACCATTTGATGCGAGAGATATTAACTGACATCAATGACTATGATCTGTGTGTCACAGAATTCGTTCGCGTGGTCGATCAGTTGTTGCCTGAACACGTATTCTATCGCCTCTGCCCAGAGCTAAAGCAAGGCTCACACACCAAATCCGGTGTCCCGGTTCATATCCAACTGTTGGGACAAGACCCACATTGGATGGCTGAAAATGCAATTCGCGCCGCTGAACTTGGAGCAAAAGGCGTTGATATCAACTTCGGCTGCCCAGCAAAACTAGTAAACAAAAGTAAAGGCGGAGCGGCTCTACTGCAACACCCTGAGCTTATTCATCGCGTAGTCAAGGCGTGTCGTGAAGCTGTTCCAGAAAGCACACCACTGACAGCGAAAATTCGCCTTGGTTGGGATAACCCAGAAGACTGCTTCGAGATCGTAGATGCGATTCAAAGCGCTGGGGCAGACGAACTCACCGTTCACGCACGCACAAAAACCGGTGGTTATAAGGCGAGCGAAATTAAGTGGGACTATATTAACCAGATTCGTCAACGCTTTACTATTCCATTGATTGCGAATGGCGAGATTTGGAACCACCAAGATGGCCAAGCCTGCATCGAAACCACCGGGGTCGATTCTATAATGGTATGCCGTGGTGCGTTCAATGTGCCTAATTTGGGCAATGTAGTTAAGCACAATCACACCGTGATGCCATGGACAGATGTGGTCAAACTGCTGTTGCTTTACTCGCAATACGAAATGAAAGGCGATAAAGGCCTCTACTACCCAAATCGAGTCAAGCAATGGTTCTCCTACTTACGTCATGAGTACCCAGAGGCCAACGAGCTCTTTCGTGAAATTCGTACCTTTAATAAGGCTGAGCCGATTGTAGAACGTATTACGGAATATCAAACTCAGTTAAGTGTGGCCTAAAACACCAACCTGTTTTTGCCTCTATTTTTGACCCTATAAAACTTTTCGTCCGCGACTTTGATTAAGCGTTCAAAGTCGCAGTTTTCTTCCGTTCTGACTATCTCTACTCCCCACTGAAACCGTAAATCCGCCTTCGATAACGTTTGCACAATACCAACCAATTTCCTCGTGTACGCGCTCCATCGTCATTCGCATCTTTTCAACATTTCGACCACGAAGATAAACCACTAAGCCCATCCATAGGATAATCTACAAAATGGGCTTTAGATAGAAACTTGTTAGAACTCAAAGCAGTAAGGTTAAAGTATCGTTAACTTCCACTTATCAGTTAAGGAGAAGGCTATCGTCTGCCAGTTCCTCTCCTCTTACTTTAGAGAACATTTCTAATAAGTCTGGCACTTGCATATTCGCTCTTTGCTCACCTGCCACATCAAGCACAATTTCTCCCTGATGGAGCATCACGGTGCGATCACCACACGCTAACGCATCCTTCATTGAGTGCGTGACCATCATCACGGTCAAATTAAATTCAGTCACAATTTTGTTTGTCAAATCAATGATGAATGCCGCCATTCTTGGATCAAGCGCTGCAGTATGCTCATCAAGTAATAGCAGCTTGCTATCAGATAGGGTTGCCATCACTAGGCTTACAGCCTGACGCTGACCACCCGAGAGCAGGCCGATGCTATCACCCAAACGATCTTCTAGCCCTAGCCCAAGAATGCTGATACGCTCTTGAAACAGTTTGCGACGCTTACTTGATAAAGACAGACTCCAGCCGCGCTTTTTTCCTCGCATATAAGCCAGAGCCATATTTTCTTCTATTGTGAGATCACCACAAGTTCCCGCCAGTGGATCTTGGAACACTCGAGCACATTGGCGCGCTCTTTGATCGACGGTTTGCCGAGTCACATCCAGATCGTTGATAACTACTCGACCACCAACCATGGGCGTTTCACCGGTCACAGCCCCTAACAATGTTGACTTACCGGCGCCATTAGAGCCAATCACGGTTAGAAATTGGTGCTCAGGGACTTGCAGTGAAACGCTTTTGAGTGCTGGATTTTCAAGAATAGTTCCAGGATTAAAAGTGACTTGAATGTTCTCAAGCTGAATCATACTGCACCTCCTGATTTTTCATCCTGATCAGAGACGACTTTACTCTCAACAGGTGAACTAGGCTTTTTGATTTGAAGTTTCCTTTTAGCTTCGGCGCAATCAGCGCAATTGCTACCAGAATCGCTGTAACCAAGTTAAGATCAGAGGCTTGTAGACCAAACATTCCTGTACTTAGTGCAAATGCCACAGCAAGTCGATACAGCACAGAGCCAACAATAACTGCCAGCACAGTCACCCATATCTTTCTTCCGGGAATGAGTGTCTGCCCTAAAATAACGGCAGCCAGACCAACAACAATAGTCCCCACACCAGAGGTCACATCTGCAAAGCTGTTAGTTTGGGCAAATAGAGCACCGGCAAAGCCAACAAAGCCGTTCGACAGTGCTAGACCAAAATAGGTATAAAAGGATGTGCTGCCACCTTGCGCTGACACCATACGTGCATTCACACCCGTTGCACGTAAACCTAAACCAAAGTCACTGTTAAGCAACCTAACGACAAACCATGCCGAAACGAGCACGAGTATCCCAACCAACAATGGCCGCATTAGCATTGGATCACCAATTGCTTCAAAGGGAGTCAGAATCGTTTCCTCCCCCAACAAGGCTATATTCGGGCGCCCCATAATGCGAATGTTGATCGAGAATGCAGCAATCATGGTGAGAATAGAGGCGAGAAGGTGAAGGATCCCACACCTAACGGCTAGAAAAGCCGTCAACCAACCGGTTGCCGCTCCCGCTAAGATGGCCATTGCGGTCGCGACCCAAGGGTTAATACCCGCAACAATTGCCGTCGCGGCCACGGCCGCTCCCATAGGAAAACTGCCGTCAACACTGAGATCAGGAAAATCCAATACCCGAAAAGTCAGATAGACACCCAGAGCAACAAGACCATATAGCAAGCCAATTTCTAGCGCACCAAAAAATGCAAACGCAGACATACCAACTCCCTTTTCTGCTAGAGATCAAAACGCCTCAAGCATGTGTGGCACACACTTGAGGTTGAGGTTTATTTCACGCTTGTTGCACGATCTAGAACAGATTGAGGAATAGAAATGCCTAGCTTAGTTGCTGCGCTCTTGTTGATCACAAGATCAGAACCCTTAGCGACTTTTACATCCAGTGAACCTGGGTCCGAACCTTCTATAATAGCAGCGACATAATCTGCGGTTTGTACACCCACTTGGTAGTAGTCAAAGCCTAAGCTTGCAATCGCACCTTTATCAACATAAGAAGTCGCACCACCAAGCACCGGGGTCTTGGCTTGGTTCGCCGCAACAATCATACCCTCGATGGCACTCGCGACTGTGTTATCTGTTGGCGCGTAAATCACGTCTGACTTTTCGGCAATCGCTTGAGTGGCTGACTGAACATCAGCGCTCTTTAGTGCCGTAGCTTCAACAACCTCAATACCTTGCGCTTTTGCACTTTCTTTGAGTAGTGCCACCAACGTGACGGCGTTCGCTTCGCCAGGGTTAAATACGACGCCGATAGATTTCACGTCTGGCATGATTTCTTTGATCAGTTCGACATGCTGACTGACTGGAGAGAGATCTGACAAACCTGTCACGTTCTTCCCGGGTTTTTCCATACTTCTTACCAGTTTAGCGCCCACCGGATCGGTTACTGCGGTAAACACAACTGGAATTGTGCGCGTTGCTGAGACTAAGGCTTGAGCCGTCGGCGTAGCAATACCCACTAACACATCCGGCTTTTCACCGACAAACTGGCGAGCAATCTGCACCGCGATCGCAGGATTGCCTTGGGCCGTTTTATAGTCAAAGTCGAGATTTTTACCTTGTTCGTAGCCCTTTGATTTCAGGCCATCAATCAGCCCCTGACGAGCAGCATCAAGTGCCGGGTGCTCGACGATCTGTGATACCGCCACTTTCGCTGTTTTCGCCATGATGCCTGCTGATGACAGTAGCGCGGCTCCTGCCAATACAGCAGTAGCAATAACTTTTCCTGCTTTCATCTCAACTCCTTGATTACAGCATTATTGATGTGATGTTGTGTTTGGTGTTTATATAATTATTGATTGAGTTGCACATTTTATGTGCACCTCATTCATTATTACCAATAACTTAGAAAAATGGGAAGAGAGTTTTAACAATTAGTCAACAAACTTAGACATGTGTATGCTGCCCGTTTTTAGTCGCCTGAATTAAGATATTTCTCGGAGTGATGCTTTTAGCACAAAAAGTTTCAATGGATACCTGATAACCATGTTCGCTGAGATACAAAGCCTTATCAAGTACCAGCCACATCTCGAGGCTACGACGAAACTGCTGCTGAACAAGGCTGAGCCTCTCCATTTGCCAATAGCGTTGTTCACCTTTCGCTTCAAATTCGGCAAACGACACATTGGTTGGCAAATCCAGCTGTTTCTGGTCGGCTGCCCATTGGCAAAAAGCGCCAAAACCATCAGCCAACAACGACTTTTTAATGCTTGGTACCGATACGTAACCTTGATGCCCACCAACCTGTCGCAAAAGTAGATCAAGCCCGAGACGATAGCTCATTTCGAGAAAACGATGCCGCTTAACTCGATCTCCCCCTGTCACGGTTTCTTGAAGTGGTATCCTCAGCTCTGACTTGGATAGCTTAAGGGCAGAAGCACGAGCGGGTTTTGACAATGGACGATAATGATCGTCTTGGATAAGGTGATAACAACAAGGCGAAATACTTAATGCTGGTAATCCTACCAACACAGCATTTTCAATCAGAGCAACATGCAAATCTCCGCATGCGTGCAAAGCCACAGCGTGTTGTTTAGGGTTAAGCACTTGCATCGCGTTAGCGGATAACGCATCCCCTTGAACAAACGTCATGGGTAAATTCTGCTTATCTGCTTCCTGTTGACCAGAATCACACAACATTTGTTGAAATTCAAAACTGGTGACTGGTTGCTGGCTTTTGCTGGCAAGTATACGACCCAAGAAGCCTTTACCTGAACACCATTCGAGCCATTCACTGCCTTGATGAGAGCGTAACGCTGCTTCACCCATCGATACAATCTGTTCAAGTTTTCTGCCCGGAACCCCTGTCTCAAGGCCTCGCTCCAATTGCAAACCATATAAAGTAGAGCCAGTGAGCTGAGTGAGTTCATCAACAACAGATAGAGCGGGGATAAATTGCTCAAGAACTTTATGGAATCGCTTGGGGTTAGTCTTAAATTCTTCAATTTGTTCAGGGCTCAGAGAAGCAAGCCATTGACATAACTGCGGGTGCTCAACTTGCCATGGCAATCGATCTTCAAAGCTCGAGAAAAAGGGCTCAAAGCGCCAGAACAACTCATGTGATAACAGAAATGAGTCGAGTTTTTGAAATGTGTCTTGCATGCTTCCCCCTTGCAAGGTTTTATTCTAGAGGGAAGCATGATGAGATGAAAGTTTTTAGCGGACTGGTAACTCGATATCCTTAAACATTTCTTCAATTTCTGCACTTGATTTCAGAGACAGAGCTTGTTCCACAACAGGTCGTGTGAGGTGCGGAGCAAATCGCTCCATAAAGTCGAACATATAGGAACGAAGGAAAGTTCCACGGCGGAAGCCTATGCTGGTTGTACTTGCACCGAAAATGTGGCTCGCATCAATAGCCACTAAATCTTCATCTTGATCTTTATCGATCGCCATGCTGGCAATCACCCCCACCCCTATTCCCATCCGAACATAGGTCTTAATCACGTCAGCATCCGTCGCGGTGAAAACGACTCGGGGCGTCAAGCCTACTTTATTAAAAGCTGTATCCAATTCTGAGCGTCCGGTAAAGCCGAATACATACGTGACCAAAGGATAAGAGGCAAGGTCTTCGATTGAAATCTTCTCTTTTTGAGCCAAAGGGTGCTCTTTGGAGACAACAATTGAGCGGTTCCAGTGGTAGCAAGGCAGCATGATAGCATCTTGGTAAAGATGCAAAGCTTCCGTCGCAATCGCGAAATTTGCCGTCCCTTTTGCAATCGCTTCGGACATCTGAGTTGGCGTACCCTGATGCATATGCAGGGATACTTTTGGATATCGAGCCGTGAATCCTTTGATTACATCGGGTAAAGCATAACGGGCCTGAGTATGAGTCGTAGAAATGTTGAGAGTACCCATTTCAGGGTGAGTATGCTCCCCAGCTACCGCTTTAATACTTTCAACCCGCGCGAGGATCTCTTGAGAGATTCGAATTATATCTTCGCCCGCTGAAGTCACTTGGGTCAGGTGCTTACCACTTCGCTCAAAAATCTGAATCCCTAACTCATCTTCAAGCAATCTGACTTGTTTACTGATACCTGGTTGCGAAGTATATAAGCTCTCTGCGGTAGCAGAAACATTTAGGTTGTGGTTAACTACCTCAACAATATACCTCAGTTGTTGTAACTTCATTCTTAACCCCGCAATCCCTTACTCGACGCCCCATTGTGAGCAAATATAGTTTATAATATTTAGTTATAACGTCTCTTGGTTAAAATTGATAGCAGATTTGTCTTTTTGGGCCGAATGGACAGAGTAAATTCTGATTTAGATGACTTTTTTGTAAGCAATAACGCAAAAATCACCCACAGATCAGAGTTTTCGTTAATAATTAGCCATGGAAACGTAATAATACAAAATAGGTGCAGTGGTTGTTAAGAATCGTGTATCCTTACTCGCTAGCCAACAAAACATAAGATACGGAATTTATGAATATTGGGTTAATCATAGCTTTAGTTGCCATCTTACTGGTATTAGTGCTTGGCTATAACATCATGCTTCAGTACAAAGTGAAAGTCGAAGCTGCTAAAAAGCAGGAAGGGGCTCGATACCTCGCCATCATTGATGCGACAGAAGAACTTATCGGCCACGCACATCACATGCCCTACAGCAAAGATTTATTGGTTTGCTTAAACAATCGTATTCTAGATGCGGTGGAAAGTATGTTTGAGCTTGATCCCAAGAACAAGCAACTCGAACAACGCGTTGAGCATGTTAAACAGCAGATAAAACAGCTTAAAGAAGACAAAAAAGGTGGGGAAAGCACATCCTTTAAAACGCCAGGCAGTGACAAACAAGCAATAGTGATGCTCAAACTGGTCAAACGCCTGCGAGACACTATCCGTAGCGAGCACAACAAAGGTCGATTTGAAACTCAAGCCTATGTGGCAGAAAATGCTCGCCTAGAGACGATCCAAATTCGAATAAATATTGAAAACGTTATTAAACGTGCAAATGATTCCATTGTTCGTGGTCAGCCCGGTACCGCTCTTCAACTTCTGCGTAAAGGGCTTGACGCACTGAGCACCAAAAACGACAACTATTCCAATCAAGCCAGAGAGAAACTTCAGGGCATGCTTGATGACCTAGAGCAGAAACGTCAGTCTAAAAACGCTGAGGAGCTTCACCAAATCGAAGAAGACCAGCGTAAAAATGATATGGATGAGCTCTTTGGTGAAAAGAAAAAATGGTAATATAATTCTTGGATCCCAATTTCGAAAGGTCGCCTTGGCGGCCTTTTCTATTTGTTTAAATACTCATCATGATCGATTTAGAAAACTACAACTCCCTACTCGAACCTATCAATAATTTTCTCCAATGCTCGACACCTAATGAGTGGATTGCAGAGGCACGAAAACCCGAAAACCTCAAAACCATTCTAATCGATCATTTGTTGTGTGAGCTCAAAGCGGGTCAATCGGCAATGTATCTTATCCGTAAGTATGCTGTCGATAAGGATAGCGCATATAACCTATTAGATTGGTTTAAACCCTATGAAGACTTTGCTTATAGAAAGACAGGGAGCCTTGATACGTTAAAAGGCAAAAGTAACATATCCAAAGCGATTATGGCCAAATCGAATTCACCCTATAGCCAGGATTTAATCGATAAGATGGTGCTTCTGATAAAAGAAGAGCTGCATCACTTTTATCAAGTTCTGGAAATAATGGAAAATCGAGGGATCGATTATGAGCCAGTTCAAGCGAGTCGCTATGCTAAAGGCCTTTTAAGTCAAATGGCAACTCATGAGCCACAGACACTGATCGATAAATTGATCATTGGCGCATATATTGAGGCCCGATCATGCGAACGTTTCGCTATGCTCGCACCACATATGGATGACGACCTCGCCAAATTTTATACATCACTGTTACGCTCTGAAGCTCGTCATTATCAGGATTACCTAAGCTTAGCTGAAGACATCGCCGGAGAAGATATTTCACAACGCGTTGCTTTTTTCGGTCAATTAGAAGCTGATCTTATTATCAGTCCCGATAAAGACTTTAAATTCCACAGTGGCACACCGATATAAAATCAACCTAAGTTATCCTTCCTAAATAAAAAGGTGCCATACGGCACCTTTTTTGTCACGTCACCTACATCCTCAAACTAGGCCAGAAAAAGCATTATCGAGCCCTTTACGCCACTATTTCTGGGCTATAGGTCTCAATGGTTCTGCTTCACAACAACAACCTAACCAATAATCAATACGAACAATTGCCATTTCGGTAGGTTGTACCTATAACAAAAAACTTGCCTACTTTGCGAACCACTTTAGAGAGTTAGATAACGAGAGTTTGGTTGATGTCTGCCAACGTTTGAGCTGGTTCCAGAGCCTGAGTGATTGGTCGACCAATCACCAAATAATCCGATCCAGCCTGGACTGCATCGAAAGGGGTCATAATACGTTTCTGATCTCCGACAGCAGCCCCTGCAGGACGAATGCCGGGAGTCACAAGTTTAAAGTTGTTACCTAGCTCAGTTTTAAGCATAGAAGACTCTTGTGCGGAGCAGACGACCCCATCTAGGCCTGAGTTTTTTGTCAACCTAGCTAAACGAATCACCTGATCTTTCGGCTCAACATCAAGGCCAATACCGACCAAGTCGTTTTGCTCCATACTCGTCAGCACGGTAACACCGATTAATAATGGGCGATCTTTACCATAAGACTCTAGGATCTCACGAGATGCGGCCATCATACGTTCTCCACCACTAGCATGAACGTTAACCATCCACACACCTAGCTCAGCTGCAGCGCGTACCGCTTTTGAACAAGTGTTAGGAATGTCGTGGAACTTGAGATCCAGGAATACAGAAAAACCACGCTTATGTAGCTCTTTAACGAAATTAGGACCAAACAGCGTGAACATTTCTTTGCCCACTTTTAGTCGACAAGAATTTGGGTCAATTCTATCAACAAAAGCCAATGCATCCGCTTGATTGTCGTAATCCAGTGCAACAATAACTCTTTGGTCAATCATTTCATCTCCTACTTAATACTTACATGCCTAAAAAAAGCAGCGGGATCACCGCTGCTATTTTTTGATTGGAATACCAATCGAATCTCTTACTCACCATCAAGGCCTCGAATAGGTTTGATGGTCCCCCAACCTTTGCATGAGGGACAATGCCAATACATGGAATGGGTAGAGAAGCCACATTTGCGACATCGATAGTGCGGCTTCACCTTAAGCTGTTCACCAACTAGTCTCTGCAGTGTTTGCAAACTGGCCTTCGCCCGACCTTCCTCTGCATCTGCCAAGTGATAATCCATCAAGCGGTAGAAACCTTTCATTGTTGGATTTTTCACTAACTGACGAGTCAAAAGTTCTTGTGCTGTGCCTGAGCCCTCATGTTGTGCTACCAATTGCGCCAACATCAGTTCTGCCGATACACCAGCCTTAGCGACTATACATTGGCGTAAGAAATCTAACAGCTCATCTTCTTGACCAAGATGGTGATAACAATCTGCAAGAATTGGCAACACTTCACTGATGAAGTCTTTGTCTTGCTCAAGCACCATTTCCAAATACTTTATCGTTTTAGCATAGTCTTCAACGTCCAAGTACAACTTGCCTAGGGCAATACTTGCTCTGACACACTTAGGATCTTCTGATAACGCTCGTTTGAAATGCTGAATAGCGCGATGGCTATCACCGTCAGCTTTGTCTTGTATTGCAAGCTCACACCAGAAATGAGCGATACTGGTGCGCATCCTCTTTCGACCCAATTTAACCAACTGCGAAGCATATTGAATCGCTTTACCCCATTCGCGAGTCTGTTGATAAATCGAAACCAGCTGTTGTAATGCGGCTTCTCGATGATCAGGTTCCTCGACAAGTTGCTCGAAAATCTTCTCTGCTCGGTCAAGAAACCCTGAAGCCATATAGTCTTTGGCTAATTGCTGAAGCGCAATATTTTTTTTGGTCGATCGTTAGGCCTGAACGTGAAATCAAATTCTGGTGAATACGAATAGCACGATCAACCTCACCGCGAGAGCGGAAGAGGTTTCCCAATGCCAAATGGGTATCAATCGTTTCGTTGTCGACCTGAAGAAGTTCAATGAAATGGTCTACCGCCTTGTCTGATTGATCAGACAATAGCAGGTTTAGACCCGTCACATACTGGCGGGAAATTTGATTGGAGTGCTTCTGCTTGTCTTGCTGGGCACTTCGATTACCCATGTACCAACCGTATGCAGCAGCGATTGGTAGTAACAAGAAGAGTATTTCTAGCATCGAGTAAAAAGCCTATCTATACAACTTATTGGGCTTTAACCTGTTGAGGTTCGCTTTCTGGAGGAGAAAGTTTTTTCACTTGTTTTCTTAGCTTTCGTAATTGTTGTTGAGAACGTAGATGCAAACTACCGAAGATAATCCAAGCTAAAACGAAGCCAGCTACAAATACAACACCAACTAATGTTGATAGGTGAAACTCACTTTGTGCCAACAAGTAATTAAATTTAACTACTTCTTGATTCTGAGAGCCTAAAGCCAGTGCGATTAAAAACAGGGCCAGCACGATAACAATTTTTATAATTTTCATGTTCTATCACCTAAGTCGATATCTGCCGATACGATTATGCAGTAAAACCCCTGAACAAACCATGCCTATCTCTGAATTTCATCTCATAAAAAAGCGGCATACGAAAGTATGCCGCTTTTTCAGATGAATAACAGGAATTAATCGAGGTTGACACGCTCACGTAATTCCTTGCCTGGCTTAAAGTGAGGGACGTATTTTCCATCAAGCTCAACTTTTTCGCCAGTTTTCGGGTTGCGACCTACACGAGGTTCGCGATAATGCAGAGAGAAACTACCAAATCCGCGAATTTCAATTCTATCGCCGGTTTCTAGTGTCGAAGCCATATGCTCTAGAATGTCTTTCACAGCATCTTCAATCTCTTTCGCTGAAAGGTGGGTTTGCTCAGCGCAGAGTCTCTCAATCAGTTCAGACTTAGTCATAGTTTCCCTCGTAGAGTAGTTTATCACTTATTATAGTAAGTAATACCAATTCCAACAAACACTTGCTATCAATTCTAGACACAAAACCAACAAATTGCGCAATTTTCAAATCGCGTTTTATCAGAGTGACTTGCTGAGATTGGTATTAGGACTCGTTTAGCTCAATCCATAAAAAAGGAGCCTCTCGGCTCCTTTTTCAGTAAAGCGATGTATTATTCGCCTTTAGCTGCTTTGAAAGCATCAGCCATTGCGTTACCGAACGAAGCATCATCTGCTTTGTTCAGAGAAGCCATTGCTTCTTGCTCTTCTGCTTCATCTTTAGCTTTAACAGATAGGTTGATTACGCGATTCTTACGGTCTACACCAGTAAACTTCGCTTCAACACTGTCGCCAACGCTTAGGATTAGAGAAGCATCTTCTACGCGGTCGCGAGCAACTTCAGAAGCGCGGATGTAACCCTCTACGCCTTCTTCTAGTTCGATAGTTGCACCTTTAGCATCTACTGCAGTAACAGTACCGTTAACTAGTGCACCTTTCTTGTTCTCAGAAACGTAAGCATTGAATGGGTCATTTTCCATTTGCTTAACACCTAGAGAAATGCGCTCACGCTCTGCGTCAACTGCTAGAACAACTGCAGAGATCTCGTCACCTTTCTTGTACTCACGTACTGCTTCTTCACCAGCAACATTCCAAGAAATGTCAGATAGGTGAACAAGACCGTCGATGCCGCCATCTAGGCCGATGAAGATACCAAAGTCAGTGATAGACTTGATCTTACCAGTCACCTTGTCGCCTTTAGCTTGCGCTTCAGCGAAAGATTGCCATGGGTTAGCTTTACACTGTTTCAGGCCTAGAGAGATACGACGACGTTCTTCGTCGATTTCAAGAACCATAACCTCAACTTCGTCGCCAACATTAACAACTTTAGATGGGTGGATGTTCTTGTTAGTCCAATCCATTTCAGAAACGTGTACTAGACCTTCAACGCCTTCTTCAATTTCAACGAAACAGCCGTAGTCAGTTAGGTTAGTAACGCGACCAGAAAGTTTGTGACCTTCTGGGTAACGTTTAGCGATTGCTACCCATGGATCTTCGCCTAGTTGCTTAAGACCTAGTGATACACGTGTGCGCTCACGGTCGAACTTAAGAACTTTAACTTGGATCTCGTCACCAACGTTCACGATCTCAGAAGGGTGCTTAACGCGCTTCCAAGCCATATCTGTGATGTGTAGAAGACCGTCAACACCACCTAGATCTACGAATGCACCGTAGTCTGTTAGGTTCTTAACGATACCTTTAACTTCTGCGCCTTCTTGTAGAGACTCAAGAAGCTCATCACGCTCAACGCTGTTCTCAGACTCGATTACCGCACGGCGAGAAACAACCACGTTGTTACGCTTCTGGTCAAGTTTGATAACTTTGAACTCTAGCTCTTTGTTTTCTAGGTGAGCAGTGTCGCGGATTGGACGTACGTCTACTAGAGAACCTGGAAGGAAAGCACGAATACCGTTTAGTTCAACAGTGAAACCGCCTTTAACTTTACCGTTGATGATACCAACAACAGTTTCAGCTTCTTCGTAAGCTTTCTCAAGAACGATCCAAGCTTCGTGACGCTTCGCTTTCTCACGAGAAAGTTGAGTTTCACCGAAACCGTCTTCAACAGCGTCTAGCGCTACGTCTACTTCAGAACCAAGTTCAACTTCAAGTTCGCCAGCAGCGTTCTTGAACTGTTCAGCAGGGATTGCAGACTCAGACTTAAGACCAGCATCAACAAGAACGAAACCGTTCTCGATAGCGACTACAGTACCTTTAACGATAGTACCTTGTTGGAATTCAGTCTCGTTTAGAAACTCTTCAAAGAGTTGAGCAAAAGATTCAGTCATTTATTTAATCTTCAATAAATTAAACGTCCACGGGTGTCCTACCGCGTGGGGTTATTAAATTCGCCAGTCATCATCCATGCGACCAACGCTCTGACCTAGCCGCCTAAACGACTAGCTTAGATTCGATATATTGTAGTGCCTTTTCTACCACTTCGTCGATACTCATCGAAGTAGAATCTAGCAACAGCGCATCCTCAGCGGGGCGTAATGGCGCCACCGGGCGGTTACGATCTCGATCGTCACGCTCTTGGATTTCGCTCAAAAGGTCGTCAAATTTAACATCTAACCCTTTGCCTTGCAACTGTTTAAGGCGGCGGTTCGCTCGCTCTTCTGCACTAGCATCGAGGAAAATTTTCACTTCAGCTTGAGGGAAAACAACTGTGCCCATATCACGACCGTCTGCAACTAGCCCCTTACCTTCGGCAAAAGCACGTTGACGACGCAGTAAAGCTTCACGCACTCGCGGGAACGCTGCTACTTTTGAAGCGGCCATTCCGGTTTCTTCTTTGCGTAACTCACCTGAAACATCTTCGCCTTCCAAGATGACTTTGACTAAGTCACCTTCTGCGATGAACTGTACGTCTAGATGAGTGGCCAAAGGAACAAGCGCATCTTCAGATTCAAGGTCAACGCCATGATGAATCGCAGCTAAAGCCAATACTCGATAAATCGCACCGGAATCCAGTAAGTGAAAGCCAAGCTTCTTCGCCAGAAGCATACAGAGAGTGCCTTTACCTGCACCACTTGGTCCATCAACGGTTACAACCGGCGTATGAGACAACATGTTTTACTCCACATTAGTTGAAAATAATAGCCATTGAGCTGACCAATATTCGGCGTGAATTATAGTGGGATTCACCTCTCTGCACCAGAGAGTATTGAAAGGAAAAAGCTAAAAAAATAGAGCGCTAAGCGCTCTACCTGTTTACAACTTTATGCGGCTACGATTTTTGTCGATTAAAGTAGGACCAATACCTTTAACCAAAGCCAAATCACTCACCTTCAAGAATGGACCGTTTTCTTCTCTATACCGAACAATCGCTTGGGCTTTTTGGGCACCAACCCCAATCAGGAGCGCTGCCAATTCAGCCGCTTCAGCGGTGTTAACATTCACTGTAATTTCAATTCCAGCGTATTCTGCGTTGTTGACTTTTTCAGCCGAGATGCTGATCGGACTATAGGCCATTATCACCATTAAAAGGCTCATCCAGAGTGTGCGTAACATTTGCTCTCCTCGTCTAAGTAACATGATGGAACAGATACCGTAAAGGAACCTGCCAACAGAAAGGGAGAAAACTGCTCAAAATAAAACGGGCTGCATCTGCAGCCCGTTATAAGTGGTTTATCAGTTACATCCATTCAGATTACTGAGTCACAACATAATATTCGATATCTATGGTTTTACGAAGGATATTGATTAAACCGGAAAGGTCTTGCTGAGCGTTCATCTGGGTTAACTGAGTACTAATCTGTTCATTGTACTGAGTATTATCATCAGATTTCACTTTGGTAAGTTCAACCACAACAACATCGCCATTAAAATCTTTTGCCTGTGCAAATTCGACTTCACCTTCGTTGGGTTTTTTCATAGAGAACACTACGTCAGCCAACGGAGAGCTACGATCAATGTTTTCCAAGTCACTAAAAGCAAGACCATTTTCAGTCATTAGGTCTTTGTTGCCCTTCTTCAACTCTGCAACCAAATTGTCAGCAAGCTCAATTGCGCTTTGTTCACCTTTCACTTTCGCCAGCGCCGTTGTCACTTGCTCGCGAACGTCCTCTAGTGGAAGTACTGTTTCGTCACGCGTATCTTCTACACGAACAACAATCACGTGTTCAGGCGCCACTTCTATCACTTCTGAGTTCAACCCATCTTCTTTCACTTCAGGGCTTAAAATGGCCTGCATTACAGCGGGGGTTTTTAACAACTCCGGCGCATCAGCTTGAGAAATGAAGTCTGTCGCTTGAATTTTAGCTTTGACTGCCCTAGCCGCATCATCCAAAGAATCTGGATATTCAAACGCAACTTTTTCTAGCTCACTCTGCAGCTCATAGAATTGATCAATGGCTTGTTGGTCTTTCAGTTCCTGTTTTATTTCAGCAGCCACTTCATCATAAGGCTTAACCACAGAACCTTTCAGCTCATCAAGCTTAATGATGTGATAGCCAAAATCAGATTTCACCAAACCTGTCACGTCACCAGCCTTATTCAGAGCAAACGCTGCCTCTTCAAATGCTGGGTCCATCACGTCGCGCTCAATCCAACCAAGAGAACCGCCTTCAGAAGCACTTCCAAAATCATCAGACTTTTCTTCAGCTAAAGCAGCAAAATCAGCTCCAGCGTTTAATTGGTCCAGAATAGACTGAGCTTTAGCTTTGTCATCACCTTGAATCAAGATATGGCTAACACGACGCTGTTCTTGTGAAGAATATTTATCAAGATGATCTTGGTAATATTGCTTAGCTTGCTCATCAGAAATTTGTATTGCCTCTTTCAACTGCTGTGCAGATAGCTCGATATAAGCGACTTTAACTTGTTCAGGACGAGTATAACGATCTGAGTTTTGAGTGTAGTAGTCATTAATTTCAGACTCAGATAGCTCGGCCTTCGACGCAAATTCAGACAAAGAAAGCGTCACTTTCTTAATTTCACGAGTCTGGGTCAAAAGCTTGCTTTGCGCATCCACTTCACCTTCCAGTGAGAAGTCACTCGATTGGATAGCAGTGAGCAGTTGATTACGTACAAGGTCTCTACGCAGATATTCTGCAAAGCTATCAGGCGTAAAGCCGGCACGACGAAGAGATGCTTGATATATCTCTTGATCAAACTTGCCATCTACTTGAAATTGAGGCATGTCCACGATCATGCTTCTTACCTGATTATCACTAACACGTAAGCCCAGAGCCTCAGCATGTTGTTCAAGCAACAAATCGTTGATCATTCGGTCAAGCACTGACTTACGGAAAGATTCAACGTAGCTTGGGTCCGCCAGCAGATTAGAGAAATAATCGCCAAGCTGAGCTTGCATGCGATTGCGCTCGTTCTGGTAAGCTTGTTCAAACTCACCACGACCAATCTCTACATTACCAACCTTTGCTGCTGAGTTGTTGCTACCGCCAACAATGTAGCTGCCAACACCGGCAAAGACGAAAGATAGGATGATTAATCCAAGGATAATTTTAACCGCGATGCTATTAACGCCTTCGCGTAATCGATCCATCATATGTAAAACACTCTCCGCGTATAGTCCGCACTAGCTCTTATCGCTGCCAACACGGCGTACGTTATAATAAAAATCAGATAGCGCGATAATATCAGAAAAGAAATGCGCATCAGTATGATGCGCATAATTAAAAAGGTTCGATAAAAACTGCCGCTATCGGCAATTTCAAGACTAGTTACAAGAGTCTTTCAGAGCTTTACCAGCTTTGAATGCTGGAACTTTTGCTTCTGCGATTTGGATTTCTTCACCCGTTTTTGGGTTACGCCCCGTACGAGCTGCACGAGTACGCACACTAAATGTACCAAAGCCTACTAGCGCAACTTGATCACCTGACTGAAGAGTGTCACCTACTGCTTCAATAAATGCGTCAAGAGCACGTCCCGCTGATGCCTTTGACAGGTCAGCGCTTTCTGCAATTTTTTCTACTAATTGTGTTTTATTCACTGTGATTCCCCTTTGCGCCACCTGTTGTTATTTTTAAAGGCAGCATTCGTTCCATTTCAATTTAAAACTAACTTCAACCCCTTGTACAATAAGGCCTGAAGCTATGTGAGTAACGTTAGCGCCCAAAAAAAACGCTGACAAGCCTTTTTATGCCAATCAGCGTAATCTTTTACTTATTTTTGCTGCACATCACTATTTTACAGCAGCAATTTCGACACCTGACGGGTCTTTTTCTAGCGCTACTTTCAGAACATCGTCAATCCAACGAACTGGAATTACCTTCAGATCAGCAATAACGTTTTCTGGAATCTCTTCTAAATCACGCTCGTTATCTTTTGGAATTAAGACCGTTTTGATGCCACCACGATGCGCTGCCAGTAGTTTCTCTTTCAAACCACCGATAGGTAAAACTTCACCACGAAGGGTAATTTCACCTGTCATCGCGACTTCCGCTTTGACTGGGTTACCTGTGAGGCTAGAGACAAGCGCTGTACACATTGCAATACCCGCACTAGGGCCGTCTTTCGGTGTCGCACCTTCAGGCACGTGTACATGGATATCACGTTTCTCGTAGAAGTCCGAGTTGATGCCCAACTTAACAGCACGAGAACGAACCACTGTCATCGCAGCTTGAATCGACTCTTGCATCACATCGCCAAGAGAGCCAGTTTGAGTCAGCTTACCCTTACCCGGCATCGCTTCTGTTTCAATCGTGAGAAGATCGCCACCGACTTCCGTCCACGCTAAGCCTGTTACCTGACCAATGCGGTTACTGTCATCCGCCTTACCGTAATCATGACGCTGAACACCTAAGTACTCTTTTAGGTTATCCATGTTCACAGTGACCGTTTTAAGGCTACTGTCGAGCAGGATATTTTTCACCGCTTTACGGCAGATCTTGGAGATTTCACGCTCTAGGCTACGCACACCTGCTTCACGTGTGTAGTAACGGATAATGCCTATGATTGCAGAGTCTTCAATCTCGATTTCACCCAGCTTCAAACCATTACGTTTGATCTGTTTCTCAACTAAGTGACGTTTTGCAATGTTGAGCTTCTCATCTTCTGTGTAACCCGATAAACGAATGACTTCCATACGATCCAATAACGGACCTGGAATATTCATTGAGTTAGACGTTGCAACAAACATCACGTCAGATAGGTCATAATCAACCTCTAAATAGTGATCGTTAAAGGCGTTGTTTTGCTCTGGATCCAGTACTTCCAGTAGAGCTGACGAAGGATCACCACGCATGTCAGAAGACATTTTGTCGATCTCATCCAAAAGAAATAGTGGGTTTTTAACACCAACTTTAGACATCTTCTGAATCAGTTTACCTGGCATAGAGCCTATATAGGTACGACGGTGACCACGGATTTCAGCTTCATCACGTACACCACCCAGTGCCATGCGGGTGTATTTGCGACCTGTTGCAGCAGCAATTGAGCGACCTAGTGAGGTTTTACCTACACCAGGAGGCCCGACAAGACACAGGATTGGTCCCTTGAGCTTATTGATTCGGTTTTGCACCGCGAGATATTCAAGAATACGCTCTTTAACACGCTCAAGACCATAATGGTCTTCGTTAAGCACTTCTTCTGCTTTCGCCAAGTTTTTCTTAACTTTCGAACGCTTATACCATGGTACACCTAGCATCCAATCAATATAACCACGCACTACAGTCGCTTCAGCCGACATCGGCGACATCATTTTCAACTTCTGTAGTTCTTGCTCTGTCTTTTCGCGCGCTTCTTGAGGCATTTTTGAGTCGATGATTTTTTGTTTCAGAGCTTCAAACTCGTCCACACCATCTTCCGTCTCACCGAGCTCTTTCTGAATCGCTTTCATCTGCTCGTTCAGATAATACTCACGCTGAGATTTCTCCATCTGCTTTTTGACACGGGTACGAATGCGTTTTTCAACCTGCAGCAGGTCAATCTCGGATTCCATTTGTCCCATCAAAAATTCTAGACGTTCAGTCACACCCAGAGTTTCAAGCACAATTTGCTTGTCCGCTAACTTCAAGGGCATGTGGGCTGCGATCGTATCCGCTAAACGTGCTGCTTCATCAATACCGTTTAGAGAAGTCAGTACTTCAGGTGGTATTTTCTTGTTTAGCTTAATAAAACCTTCGAACTGATTAATCGCACTACGAACAATCACTTCTTCTTCGCGCTCGTCTAGCTGCTCAGTGTTCAAATACTCGGCATCAGCAGTGAAGAATTCTTCTTCAGTAAACTTGTGAATTTTTGCACGTTGCTGGCCTTCAACTAGCACTTTCACCGTCCCATCAGGCAGCTTAAGTAATTGAAGAATAGTTGCCACTGTACCAACATCGAACAAATCGTCTTTTGTTGGTTCATCTGTTTCCGCTTTTTTCTGCGCAACTAACAATATTTGCTTGTTGTTGTCCATTGCTGCTTCAAGGCAAGCAATTGACTTTTCACGACCAACAAACAAAGGAATTACCATGTGCGGGTAAACGACTACATCTCTTAGAGGTAGTACGGGGATCTCGATACGTTCGGAACGTTCCAAGTTCATATTCTTCTCTCTTCCGCTTAGTCCTATGAGCAGTATATGGGGGCTAATTGGTTGGATTCAATGAAAGAATAAAAAAAAGGAGGTAAATGATTACCTCCTTAAATTATTCATTAATTTATGTGAATCTGATTAGGATTCAGCACCAGCAGCCTGGTTATCTGAGTTGCTGTAAATGAGCAATGGCTCAGACTCACCATTGATTACAGACTCATCGATCACAACTTTACTCACATCATTCATAGACGGCAGTTCGTACATAGTTTCAAGCAGAACACCCTCTAAAATTGAACGCAATCCACGTGCGCCCGTTTTACGTTCCATCGCTTTTTTCGCAATAGCACGCAAAGCGTCTTCACGGAATTCAAGTTCTGAGTCTTCGAGCTCAAAGAGCGCTGCATATTGCTTCGTTAGTGCATTCTTTGGTTCACATAGAATTTGGATAAGCGCTTCTTCATCCAGCTCTGTCAATGTTGTCGTCACAGGAAGACGGCCAATGAACTCTGGAATCAAACCATACTTCACCAAATCTTCTGGCTCTACTTGTGTAAACAACTCACCGACAGTCTTGGTTTCATCTTTAGAACGCACTTCCGCGCCAAAGCCAATGCCCGTACCAGTTGCTACGCGTTGCTCAATTACCTTGTCTAGACCAGCAAATGCACCACCACAGATAAACAAAATCTTGGAAGTATCGACTTGAAGGAACTCTTGTTGTGGATGTTTACGACCACCTTGAGGTGGCACAGAAGCTACTGTGCCTTCAATCAGTTTAAGTAGCGCCTGCTGAACACCTTCACCAGACACATCACGTGTGATAGATGGGTTTTCAGCTTTACGTGAAATCTTATCGATCTCATCGATGTACACGATGCCACGTTCTGCTTTTGCTACGTCATAGTCACATTTCTGCAGCAATTTTTGAATGATGTTCTCGACATCTTCACCCACGTAACCAGCTTCAGTTAACGTAGTCGCGTCTGCCATGGTGAATGGTACATCGAGGAAACGCGCAAGCGTCTCGGCAAGCAGCGTTTTACCACTACCTGTAGGTCCGATAAGAAGGATGTTACTTTTACCAAGCTCCACTCCTTCACTTGTCGTATCTCCATTACGTAAACGCTTATAGTGGTTATAAACGGCTACCGCTAGCACTTTCTTAGCGTAATCTTGCCCTATCACGTAATCATCTAGGTGTTCCCGAATCTCTCTTGGCACTGGTAGCGCTTCAGATTGCTTCTTAGGCAGAACATCTTTGATCTCTTCACGAATAATGTCGTTACACAAATCGACACATTCGTCACAAATATAAACGGATGGACCTGCAATTAGCTTGCGAACTTCGTGCTGGCTTTTGCCGCAGAAAGAGCAGTAAAGAAGCTTACTACTACCGCTCTCTTTGCTTTTGTCTGTCATTCGCTAACCTCTTAGCCTTTACTCTTTATGTTCTGAGTGTATATCAATTATAGCCAAAATGCTCTGGCAATTATTACTCACCGCGATGAGTCAGTACAGCATCGACCAAACCATATTCTACCGCCTGTTCTGCGGCCATAAAGTTATCACGGTCAGTATCACGCTCAATAACTTCAAGAGGTTGGCCTGTGTGTTCTGCAAGTAACTTATTCAGCTTCTGCTTGATAGTCAGGATTTCCTGAGCGTGGATTTGGATGTCAGATGCCTGTCCCTGGAAACCGCCTAGTGGCTGGTGAATCATAACGCGAGAATTTGGCAGTACATAACGCTTGCCTGGAGCACCACCAGCAAGAAGGAAAGCCCCCATAGAGCAAGCTTGTCCCATACACACAGTGCTCACATTGGGTTTGATAAACTGCATAGTGTCATAGATAGACATACCCGCAGTCACGCTACCGCCTGGTGAGTTAATGTATAGGAAAATATCTTTATCAGGATTTTCGGATTCTAAGAAAAGCAGCTGTGCCACGACAAGATTTGCCATGTGGTCTTCCACTTGACCTGTTAAGAAAATCACTCGCTCTTTTAATAGACGAGAGTAAATATCGTAAGAACGTTCACCGCGGGAAGTTTGTTCAACCACCATTGGTACTAGCGCGTCTAAAATTGGTGACATTGCATTTTTTTCTTGGTAGCTCATATTCTTATGTCCCTAAAATAAATGGCCCGAATGATAAACATCATACGGACCATTGTTAGCAGAATAGTTAACGTTCCGTCAACCTTCTACGCAAGATATTGCTTATTAAGCTGGCTGCTGTTGGTTCATTAGCTCGTTGAAGCTAACTTCTTTCTCAGAAACCTGTGCTTTAGCGATGATAGCATCAATGGCTTGCTCTTCTAGAGCAACATTACGCATGTTGTCCATCATCTGAGTGTTTTGCTCGTAGTAAGCAATTACTTCTGATGGATCTTCGTATGCTGTCGCCATATCTTCGATCAGTGCTTTCACTTTCTCATCGTCAGCTTTTAGCTCTTCAGACTTGATTACCTCACCTAGAAGAAGACCAACCACTACGCGACGCTTAGCTTGCTCTTCGAACAGCTCTCGTGGAAGTTGCTCAGCAGCTTCTGGGTTGCCACCAAAACGCTGTGCAGCTTGCTGACGTAGTGTACCGATCTCTTGATCGATAAGTGCAGATGGTACGTCGATTTCATTTTCGTTCACAAGACCATCAATCGCTTGCTCTTTGATGCGGTTTTTAACGGCTTGCTTAAGCTCACGCTCCATGTTCTTACGAACTTCAGCTTTAAGAGCGTCAACGCCACCTTCAGCTACACCAAACTTAGCAACGAACTCATCGTTGATTTCTGGAAGCTCACGAGCTTCAACTTTGTTCACTTTGATCGCGAACTTAGCGGCTTTACCTTTTAGGTTTTCAGCATGGTAATCTTCTGGGAATGTGACGTCGATATCGAATTCCATACCCGCTGTTTTACCCGTGATACCGTCTTCGAAACCTGGGATCATGCGACCTGCGCCCATTTCTAGTGGGAAGTTCTCAGCTTTACCACCTTCGAACTCTTCGCCGTCGATAGAACCAACGAAATCGATAGTTGCACGAGTACCTTCTTCAGCAGCTGAATCAACTTCAGCCCAAGTCGCTTGTTGCTTACGTAGAGTTTCGATCATCTCTTCAACGTCAGCGTCTTGCACTTCAGTTGTTGGTTTTTCAACAGTGATGTTCTCTAGACCTTTCAACTCAACTTCTGGGTAAACTTCGAAAGTTGCGTTGAATACTAGGTCTTCACCTTCTTTGCTCTCTACTGGAGCGAAAGTTGGTGCGCCTGCTGGGTTGATTTTTTCTTTAACGATCGCTTCGATGAAGTGACGCTGCATCACTTCACCCATCACGTCTTGACGTACTGCTTTGCCGTACATCTTCGCAACCATTTTTAGAGGCACCTTGCCTTTACGGAAACCATCGAAACGACGGTTTTTTGCGATGTTGCGTAGTTCAGCTGTTACAGCATCTTCGATGTTAGCAGCAGGAACAGTAATGTTTAGACGGCGCTCTAGGCCCTCTAGCGTTTCAACAGTAACTTGCATTATTCATTAACCTCAAAACTGGCTCAGACTGAGCTGAGCTTATGTGCCCTTGTATCGCTATGACAGCGCAAGGACCCATCCTTGTATGCGCTCTAAGAGCACTCTTCGTAAATCGAGTATCGATAACCAAACGAGTCAGTTACCGGACTAATTAGCGATATCTTTCCAACCAAGTGGGTGAAAGGTATCTCCGATTAGCCTCAGGATAAAAATTTAGACGCAGCATTCTACCGACCTCATCGGTCACTGTCGAGCCGATCCCTAACATAGGTCAGGCTTTACCCTAAAAACTCAGTTAACTGCTAAAAAAATGGTCAATCAAGCAGCCAACGCTTCCAGAAATGGGGACGTTAATCGGTTTTTCAAGAGAAACTAGTCTTTTTTCTGAATTAAACGAGAAAACTAGATCCAAGTCCGGTTTTGTTCCTCATTTTCGTTACACAACTAAACACACCTGTAACAAAAAACATTACCCTAAGTTATCAGTAGTACCTCAGTTACAGGGAATGTAATGTCACCTTTTCGTCGAGCCAATGCCTACCTGTTTATTCTCTACCTGTTCTGCCTAATTGTCGGCTCGCGGTGGGTATGGAATTACCACTATCACTTACTACTCGACGAACATCAGGCACAACTCGATCGCTTTGCTAGCCATATTGCTTCAAGACTCGACAAATACGCTCACCTCCCTCAATTGCTGGCTAAAGACACTGAGCTAATTTCTGCCTTGATGCAGCCGGACAACCCAGCCCAACTCGACATCACAAACCGCTATCTAGAAAACGTCAATAACATCATCCAAGCGTCCGATACTTATTTGATTGATCGGGTCGGCAACACCATTGCGGCCAGCAACTGGAATTTGGAGCGCTCGTTTATTGGCAAAAACTTTTCGTGGCGCCCCTATTTTTCAGAAGCGGTGAAAGGCAACTCCAGCCAGTATTTCGCGCTCGGCTCCACCTCTGGGCAAAGAGGCTACTACTATTCATTCCCCGTTGTGTACGCGGGCGAAATAGCGGGCGTTATTGTGGTCAAGATGGACCTGTCTGCAATCGAAAAGAACTGGAAGGGTAAACAAAATACGTTTGTTGCTACTGACAACTACGACGTGATTTTCATGTCGAGCAACCCACAATGGTTATTTAAAAGCCTGCTCACTCTGACAGAAGCGGAACGGAATCAGATTTCCAACAGCCGACAATACCTAGATAAAGACATAAAATCTCTCGGGCTGGTTGGCCAACTCGATAAGGCCCAGTCCGAGCTTGAAAATCATTTGCTCGGCTGGATACAAGGCGACTACATTGTCTCCAGTCGCACGCTTTCCTTGCTCGATCTTACCATTCGTGTTTTGACTGAAAAGATAACGGTTTTTTGGTCTACGCTAAGTTTCGCCCTGATACTGACTCTGCTGTTTGTGATTGCATTTTTAACACTGCAACTGACCTATCAAAGACATCTCAAAAAGCGTCAGTTTGAACAATTGCAGTCTGAAGCAAAGCAAAAGCTGGAATTTCTGGTTCTTGAACGAACGTCTGAATTACAGGCCGAAGTGTTGGAGCGTTCTCGCACCGAACAAATGCTACGTCAAACACAAGACGAGTTAATCCAAACCGCTAAACTTGCCGTTCTCGGTCAGATGTCAGCCAGTATCAGTCATGAGTTAAATAATCCACTCGCCGCGATTCGAAGCTTTGCAGACAATGGCCGCCGCTTTTTGGATAAGAACAAACTTGATCGTGTCGACGATAATCTCAGTCGAATCTCAGCATTGACTGACCGGATGGCAAAAATTAGCAATCAGTTAAAATCCTTTACGCGTAAATCAGACACGAGCGACAAAAGTGTTCTCGATATCGAACCTATCCTGCTCTCAGCGAAGGAACTGGTTGCACCTCAGATAAAGTCTTATCGGGTAGAATTCGCCACGCAATTTAATCACACCACAGCAGCGGCCGAGGTCAATGCGATTCAGCTGGAACAGGTTTTGATTAATCTGATCACCAACGCAGCGCAAGCTGTGGAAAAGCAGGACGAGCGCATTGTCGAACTCCGCACTGAACAAACAGAGGCATCGATCATGATCTACATCGATGACAACGGCCCTGGGATTAAAATAGATCAAGCTAAGCACCTCTTTGAGCCATTCTTTACTACGAAGAAAAATGGCTTGGGTCTGGGCCTATCGATTTCCCAACAGATCATTAAAGCAATGGATGGCCAGTTAACCGTGGAAACCTCGCCATATGGCGGAGCAAGGTTTGCCATACAGTTACCATTTCATGTTTCGACTGTAAGAGACAACGCAAAGGAATCTTGATGTACGACGTCTTTTTTTATCGATGACGAAAGCGATATTCGCTTAGCCATAGAGCAGAGCTTCGAGTTAGAAGAAATATCCGCACAATTTTTTTCCAGTGCCGAAGATGCACTTCTTGCCATTAAGCAGGACGGTTTGCCAAAAGTGGTTATTTCCGATATCTGCTTACCCGGTCTTTCCGGTGAAAACCTGCTTTCAACGGTACTGCATCAGGACAAAGATGTTCCCGTCATTCTCATTACGGGCCATGGAGATATCTCCATGGCCGTTAACGCCCTCAGAAATGGTGCTTATGATTTTATCGAGAAACCTTTCCCCATCGACCGGCTCATCGATACCACACGACGCGGATTGGAAAAGCGTGACCTCACTCTCGAGAATCAGGAACTCAAGCGCAGTCTCAAAGCGAGCCAGACCCTCGGCCCTAGGATCATAGGTGACACACCGTCTATCCAAATGCTGAGAGAAACCATTTCACATATTGCCGATACCGACGCCGATATTCTCTTATTTGGTGAAACAGGGACAGGCAAAGAGCTGGTTGCTCGTTCAATTCACGAACAAAGTTCAAGACGCGACGCAAACTTTGTCGCCATCAACTGTGGCGCAGTGCCTGAGAACCTCATCGAGAGTGAGCTCTATGGCCACGAGAAAGGCGCATTTACTGGTGCAGAAACTAAGCGTATCGGTAAGTTTGAGCATGCTCAGGGCGGAACCTTATTCCTTGATGAGATTGAGTCCATGCCGATGCAGGCACAAATTCGACTATTACGCGTCCTTCAGGAACGCGTAATTGAAAGAGTGGGTTCGAATGAGCTGTTACCACTGGATATAAGAGTCATTGCCGCTACAAAAGTGGATCTTAAAAAAGCCGCAGAGGCAGGAGAATTTCGTCAAGATCTCTACTACCGCCTTAACATCGTCACGCTGGATTTGCCTGCACTGAGAGAGCGCAAAGAAGACATTGCAGCTCTGTTCCACCACTTCCTGTTGGTTGCCGCTTCACGCTATGGAAAAAGCGCCCCTGCGTTTCCAAACAGCGCACTGAGTCAGCTTTTAAGCCATGACTGGCCCGGTAATGTCCGCGAGCTAAGAAACGCCGCCGAACGTTTCGTCTTGCTGGGTAAGCTGACTCAATTTGGAGAAAACACAGAGCAAAGTACTCAACCACTCTCACTAGCAACACAAGTGGCTGAGTTCGAAAAAAAGTGCAATAGAGCAAGCCTTACTTGAGTCTGGGGGTAGTATCAAACAAACCATGGATAAACTCAGTCTGGCGAGAAAAACGCTCTACGACAAAATGCAACGTTACGGGCTAGACAAAGCCAACTACAAAACCGATTAATCACTGTAATAATAAAGCCAGCACCAGATGCTGGCTTTTGACTTTAGGTCCTCAACATCACATCGAGCTGATCGACCAGTTCTGCCCAGTCAGCATCTTCTTCTATCGCTTCTTTCAGAAACGCGGCCTGTGAAGGCGACCAGAAAAAGGCTTCATGCAGTGCAGTGCCGACCACCAGCCCACTGTGGTGATTAACAAATTCCCGAATGCTGTCGTCGGAGCTCGCTAATCCAAGTTGTTGAAACAAATCACGCATTGAGTGTTGGTGCATTTCCATAATGTCCTCACTCGATTCTCAGAACAAAAAACTAAGCAACAATTGCAGTCACTATTCCTCTCTAACTATAGACCCAATCGCTCCAAGCAAAAAAAAGCCTCACATCGACAGTGAAGCTTTTTAATTAGCACTGAGGAAACACTTACTTGGTGATGATTTCAGGCCCCATTAGCGTCGTCGGAAGCCAAGTCGATACCCATGGTACGTAAGTAACGATAATGAGGAACAAGAACATAACCGCCACCCAAGGGAGCGCAGCCTTGACCACTTGCATCATCGACATCTTAGCGACCCCGGCCGTTACAAACAGATTGAGCCCAACAGGCGGTGTGATCATCCCTATTTCCATGTTAACGACCATCATGATACCAAGGTGAATAGGGTCGATGCCCAGTGCAATCGCAATTGGGAACACCAACGGAGCAACAATGATCAGCAGACCCGACGGCTCCATAAACTGACCACCAATCAGAAGCAAGACATTAACCACGATTAGGAAGGTGATCGGCCCAAGGCCAGCAGATAACATCGACTCAGTGATCATCTGCGGGATGCGCTCTTCTGTTAGTACGTGCTTAAGAATCAAGGCATTTGCAATGATAAACAGCAGCATAATAGTCAGCTTGCCCGCTTCATACAGCGTATGCTTAGTGTCTTTATGGACAAATGCTTGGAAGATCTTGACGATGGCTGGCTTGCCATTTTCTTTCTCTGCGAAAGGCCCCATATCTTTATAGACAAAATTCGCAATAAAGAAAGAATAGACCGCTGCAACCGCTGCAGCTTCTGTCGGCGTGAAAATACCACCGTAGATACCGCCTAGAATGATCACAACCAGTAGTAGCCCCCAGCTTGCGTCTTTCGCGGCATCAAACATTTCACCCCAGCCAACAAATGGCTGCTTTGGCAGATTTTTCACGCGCGCGGCAATATAGATAGCAATCATCAGCATCACACCCGCCAGAAGACCAGGAATCACACCGCCTAGGAACATACGACCAACCGACACGTCCGTCGCAGCGGCATACACAACCATAACGATTGACGGTGGAATCAAGATACCTAACGTACCTGCGTTACAAATCACCCCAGCGGCAAAGTCTTTGGAGTAACCGTTTTTGATCATACCTGCGATAACGATACTACCGATGGCAACAACCGTGGCCGGAGACGAACCTGATAACGCGGCGAACATCATACACGCGACGACAGAAGCCATCGCCAATCCGCCACGGAACCAACCGACCATTGCAATAGCAAAACGAATAATTCGCTTAGCGACACCACCTGTCGACATAAAGCTTGATGCCAAAATAAAGAATGGAATAGCGAGTAAGGTATAGTGACCGGCGAACGCGTTGAACAAGGTTTGGGCTACTGAGGCTAAAGAAGCGTCAGAGTGCATCATCAAAAACAGGATGCTCGATAGACCAAGCGATACAGCGATTGGCACACCAATCAGCATAAAGCCAACCACCATTACGAATAAAAACAAAATATCCATGGTTTAGCTCTCCTTGCTCTTATCGTCGGCTTTTTTCGGCTCCATCGCTTCACCAGCGTCTTTGAGCTCTTCTTTCAGCGCCTCAAGTTCTTCTTCCGCTTCATGACCTGCAATCAAGCGGTCTAATTTACCTGTTGCGATTTGTACGGTGATTTGAAGAAAACGGAATGTCATCAGCGCCATGCCAATCGGCAGCGCCATATAAGGAATAAAGCGTGGAAGCTTTTCGTAGCGCTCTCCTTCATTCAGCCAGTCAGCTAGGAACTGCAATATTTCTGGCATCGGAATATCGTCGGTTTCATACCAAGCACGTTCAGTGACAAACGGATACCAATAGTTCCAAGAACCAACCAGAAGAAGAATTGAGAATGCTAAACAGCAAGCCGCTGCAAGTAACGCGTAGACTTTACGCAGTTGGTCTGGTGCCATGTTGATGATGACATCGACACCAATGTGAAAGTGTTTTTTTACGCCATAAGACGCGCCGACTAGAACCATCCAGGCAAAAAGGAAAACGGTGAGCTCAAGAGCCCAAAGAATATTGTCATTAAAGACATATCGAAAAATTACATTAGCAAAGGTCAGCAGTGTCATTGCTCCCAAGAAAAACGCAATCAGCGTTTCCTCGATAGCATCTGTCACCTTTCCTATTCTGGCAAAAATTGACTGTTCCATAGTTACATCGCTTTGATCACCCGTTGGCAGCGCCCAACAGGTATTGCAGGGTAAAAAAGGCCCTCCTCCCGATTCGGAGGGCCAATAGTCAGGGATGTTTTTATTATCGTGTTACTGATTTGAAGCCAGTGCAGCTTCGATTAGGTCAGAGCCGATGTCTTTTTCAAACTTCTTCCAAACAGGTTGCAACGCAGTAACCCACTGCTGACGCTGCTCAGGCGTCAATGTACGTACTTCACCACCCGCTTCGATGATGTTGTTCTTATTCGCTAGGTTCACCTTCGCTGACTCGGCATTACGCTGTGCAGTGACTTCCTGAATAATGGTATTCAGTTGCTCACGCTGATCTGCTGGTAGTTTCTTCCAGAAGTCATTCGAGGTAACTACTAGGTAATCTAGGATACCGTGGTTGGTTTCTGTAATACCGTCCTGAACTTCAAAGAACTTCTTACCGTAGATGTTTGACCACGTGTTTTCTTGACCATCAATAACCTTAGTTTGTAGACCGCCATACACTTCTTTAAACGACATCTTCTGTGGGTTCGCGCCTAGTTGCTCGAACTGCGCCACCAATACATCAGAAGCCTGAACACGGAACTTAAGACCCTTCGCATCTTCAGGTGACAGCAGTGGCTTGTTTGCCGACATTTGCTTCATGCCGTTATGCCAGAAAGCTAAGCCTTGCAGACCACGACGCTTCATTGCATTTTTCAGCTTCTCACCAGACTCTGAGTTTTGGAAACGGTCAACGGCGTCAACGTCTTCGAATAGGAATGGCAGATCGAAAATACGGTATTTCTTGGTGAACTTTTCAAATTTAGAAAGAGAAGGGGCAGCAAGTTGCACGTCACCGTTTAGAAGCGCTTCCAGTACTTTGTTGTCATCGTAAAGCGTCGAGTTCGGGAAAACCTGCATACACACTTTTCCGTTCATCTCTTCGTTAACACGTTTTTCCAGTAGTGAAGCCGCAATACCTTTAGGGTGTTTATCTGTATTCGTCACGTGGCTGAACTTGATCACAGTCTCACCTGGGTCACAGTTAGCGGCCGCGTTAAAACTCGTTACAGCGAGAATCGAAGCAGATAGTAGGGTCAAAGGCTTTAGCATTGTTTTTCTCCTTGTTAATAGAACAACCCCATCACTGGGTGTTGATATATTTATAAGGGCAATAACCAAGCCAACTTATGAAAGTAAATTTAATCTTTATATTTCAATGAATTAAATTCAGGTCTATGCGGGAAAATAATGATAAACAGATATGTTAGATAAAAATGGGTGGGAAGTGACACATCGAAACTTCTTGAATGTGTCATTTTACACATATTTAACATTACCCGAACGTTAGATAAACAAATGGCAGCGCCATGCTGCCATTTTTATTACATGAGATTTGAGAGTCAGCAAGGAGACTGACTCCCCTCTCAAGAAAAACACGAACTTCATATTCATGATGATGCTAAAAGCATAGTTTCTATTGATCATTTTATTAAATAAAGGTTTTTTAAATAGCCGAATTAAGGGCGAACACACTCCCAACTCGGACAGCAAGCCAGTCCGATTCTCCCCCGTACTGGTTGGGAGCGTGTTCAATCTTATTAATGGAACTCAATTCTTTGTTCTGTTTGTGCATCAAAGAATACCGCTTTTGACAGATCAAAATGCAGAGGGGCAATCTGACCAACACGAGCGTCAAACTCAGGAGACAGTCGACATGCCACCTCCTGACCATTGACCTTAATCATCGCGATAGTATCTGGACCAGTGGGTTCCAGAACCTCAAGTTGAAGATCAAGTTGCGTGGTAGCGCTCGATTCCTGATTTTCTTTCTCAGTAATGTGCTCTGGGCGTAAACCAATCACCACTTCCTTACCATCTTGCTCACGCATTGAATTAGGTAAACGGATATGGTGCTCCTGTTCGTTACCACCTTTAACTTTAATCACTGGCTGCTGCTCATCATCAAGATCAACCATGGTCTTAATGAAGTTCATTGATGGAGAACCCATAAAACCGGCAACAAACATATTGTTGGGTGTGTTATAGATTTCATGAGGCGTGCCCAGTTGCTGCAATTCACCATCTTTCATCACTGCAATGCGATCAGCCAGAGTCATCGCTTCAATCTGATCATGAGTCACGTAAACAATCGTAGTATTCAGTTGTTGATGAAGGCGTTTGATCTGATGACGCATTTCGACACGGAGTTTTGCGTCCAGATTCGATAGCGGTTCATCAAACAGATATAACTTAGGTCGGCGCGCTAAGGCTCGTCCCATCGCAACACGCTGACGCTGACCACCTGATAACTGTGATGGCTTACGGTCCAGCAGATGGTCGATTTGTAGCATCTCGGCCACACGCTGCACTTCAGCATCGATCTCGGCGTCAGGCATTTTACGGATCTTAAGGCCAAACGCGATGTTGCCACGCACCGTCATATTTGGATACAAAGCGTATGACTGGAAAACCATCGCGATGTCACGATCTTTTGGCTCCACGACTGAGACATCGCGGCCATCAATCACGATTTCACCTGAACTGATACCTTCTAAGCCAGCAATGGTATTCATCAAGGTTGATTTACCACATCCCGATGGGCCAACCAAAATCAAAAACTCCCCCGAGTCAATGCTGATATCGATTCCCTTAAGGGTTTCCTGTTCCGCTTTTGGGTAGGTTTTACGGATCTGTTTGAGTTCTAAAGTTGCCATTATGATTATCCTTTTACTGATCCGGCGGTCAGGCCACGAACAAAATATTTTCCTGCCAGCACGTAAACCAGCAACGTCGGTAGAGCTGCGATGATGGCTGCGGCCATATCCACGTTGTATTCCTTCACACCTGTACTGGTATTAACTAGGTTGTTAAGTGCTACTGTAATCGGCTGTGTGTCCGACCCTGAATACACCACACCAAACAAGAAATCGTTCCAGATCGATGTGAACTGCCAAATCACAGTCACCATAATAATTGGCGTTGAAAGTGGCAGAAGGATTTTGAAGAAGATGGTAAAGAAGCCCGCCCCATCCAGCTTCGCTGCTTTGATCAACTCATCAGGAATGCTGATGTAGAAGTTGCGGAAGAACAACGTCGTAAAGGCCATACCGTAGATAACGTGAACGGTCACCAAGCCCGCCGTTGTATTAGCTAAGCCCAACTTTCCTAGTACCGCCGCCATAGGCAGCAAGATGACCTGAAATGGGATAAAACAGCCAAACAGCAATAAGCTAAAGAAGAGGTTCGAACCACGAAACTGCCACTTAGTCACAACATAGCCATTGAAAGCGCCAAGTAAGGTTGAGATCGCTACAGCAGGTATCACCATCTGGAAAGAGTTCCAGAAATAACCTTTCACACCTTCACATTTCACTCCGGTGCAAGCTCCGTCCCAAGCTTTATACCAAGCATCAAACACCCACTCTTTGGGTAAGCTCATCAAATTACCCGCTTTGATATCTGGTAAGGTTTTGAATGACGTGATGACCATGACAAACAATGGCATCAGGTAAACCAGACAGAAGAAAATCAGCGCTGAGTAAATGAACAGGCGAGCAAAATTCATGTTATTGGTCATGATTTTTTCTCCCTAAGTTCGGAATACAAATAAGGCACCAGAATGGCAAGAATACCGGCTAGCATCATCATGGCACTGGCAGCACCAAGACCAATCTGACCACGCGTAAATGAATGGGCATACATAAACAATGCTGGTAGGTCTGAAGAATAACCTGGCCCCCCAGCCGTCATTGCGGTCACTAAATCAAAACTCTTAATTGCTATATGCGATGTAATGATTACCGCGCTGAAGAACACAGGTCGCAGGCAAGGTAGAATAATTTTCACGTAAATCGTCGGCAGATTAGCACCATCAATTTGAGCGGCTTTGATGATGGATGAATCGATACCACGAAGACCCGCGAGGAACATCGCCATTACAAAACCGGAAGATTGCCATACCGCAGCAATGACCAAGGTATAGACCGCCATATCAGAGTCAACCAACCAGTCGAATTTGAAGTCTGTAAATCCCCAGTCGTGCATCAGTTTCTCGATGCCCAGACCTGGGTTTAGAATCCATTTCCAAGCCGTACCCGTAACAATGAACGACAACGCCATCGGATAGAGATAAATAGTACGAATCGCCCCTTCCTGACGAATATTTTGATCTAACAATATTGCTAGACCGACACCTAAACCGATTGCGACCAGCATAAACAGCAGACCAAAAATGCCTAAGTTTGAAATCGAAGTGATCCAACGATCGTTATCCATTAGCTTTTCGTACTGGGTAAAACCGACAAAATTAAAGCTAGGTAGAAATCGAGAGTTGGTCATAGATAGTGCGGCAGTCCAGAAGATGTAACCGTAAATACACACCACAGTAACCAACATGGTCGGTGCTAATACGATCTTCGGCAGCCAGGTTTGTAGCCTGTCAGCAAAGCTTGGCTTATAGACAGACTGACTTTTTGACCCAGTCAAAACATGCTCCATAACGAATCCTTGTGACACTTTCCCTGAAAGTAAGTCTTAGAAGGAAAGGACAAGCAGGCTCCCCACAAGCCTGCCTGCCCTTGGGGGTGACAGAATAAAGCGCCGTTAAATCGCCGCTTTTACTGCTTTCGCCAGTTTCTGCGCGGCGTCTTGCGGATTGGCATCTTTGTCATTGAAGAAGTTAGTCACAACATCAAAAATCGCGCCTTGTGCGTAGCTGGTTGTTGACATGCCGTGCGCCATACTTGGTACGAGATCACCGGATTTCGCCGTCGCTTTAAACTCGTCCATTGAATCCAGTGCACACTTGTCAAACTTCGACATATCCATATCCAGACGCACTGGAATCGAACCTTTATTCAGGTTAAACACTTCTTGGAATTTAGGGTCAAGAATGGTCGCTGCCAGCGCTTTTTGCGCTTGTTGGTTACCTGATTCGCCTAGCTCAAAGAAAGCAAAGCTGTCGACATTATGAGTAAATTGACCTGCGGTACCCGGAGCTGGTACACAGACATAATCTTTACCTGCCACTTTGCCGGCTGCTGAGAATTCGCCCTTCGCCCAATCACCCATGATTTGCATCGCTGCTTCACCATTGATCACCATAGAAGTCGCAACGTTCCAGTCACGGCCCGGCGAGTTTGAGTCGATGTAATCATGCATTTTCTGGAATTTGGCAAACACGTCGACCATCTTGTCGCCAGACAGAACATCCATATCCAGCTCAACAAAGGCTTTGACGTAGTCTTCGCTGCCTAAAACATCAAGCGCAACCGCTTCAAACACAGTAGCGTCCTGCCATGGCTGACCACCGTGGGCCAACGGGATTAAACCAGCTGCTTTAATTTTGTCACCTGCGACAAAAAACTCATCCAAGGTCGTTGGGACTTTTGCGCCCGCTTTTTCAAATACCGCTGGGTTTGCCCAAAGCCAGTTCACACGGTGAACGTTGACTGGCACAGCGACAAAATCACCATCCCACTTCATGACGTCGGTCACCATTTTTGGCACCACGCCATCCCAGTTACCTTTTTCTGCAACGTCATCAAGATTAGTCAGGAAACCCAGACCACCCCACTCTTGAATGTCATGGCCTTTGATCTGCGCCGCTGAAGGTGGGTTGCCTGACACCGCGCGAGTTTTCAGTACCGTCATCGCACTTTCACCACCGCCACCAGCAACCGCAAAATCCTTCCAGCTATGGCCTTGTTCTTCCAGCATGTCTTTCAGAACAGAAATGGATTTAGCTTCGCCACCAGAAGTCCACCAGTGAAGCACTTCAACTTCACCCGCTTGAGTCATAGAAGCCGCTGATAGAAGGGATAAGGTAAGTAGGGTTTTATTCATTTTCATTATTATCTTCCATGTATTGGATTAGACACAGGGCTGACAGCGAACAAGCCCCCTGTTTCATGTGTTCGAAAATGAGTGTATAGATTTGTACAGATTAGATTGAAACAAACCGTAATAAGAATGTAACACCAATGTTACATTAGACTTCAAGTGTCGGTGGGATAAAGAGTTGCGCTCTCAAACCGCCTTGTGGGCGATTGCTGATAATGAGATCTCCGCCGTGCCCATGCAGAATGTTACGGCAGATACCTAAGCCTAAACCGTGGCCTTGGTCATCAGAAGCCAAGCGAAAATACGGCTCAAAAACGGCTTCGAGCTTATCACTTGGTATGCCCGGTCCAACATCGTCAATCGAGACGGAAATCCATTCATCCGTCACTTCAATCGACACGCTCGCACTATTTCCATATTTAACCGCATTATCGATTAAATTGGTCAACACTCGCTTAATGGCTAAGGGCTTAGCCACCATAGGTTCCATCTCGATTGGAGTAAAAGTGACGCAATCACGCTTAAAGTTCATCGGTTCTATTACCGACTGAATCATGGCATTGAGATCAATAAAGGCATTGTTCTCGTGTAAATCAGTGTCTTTCACACATTGAAGTGCCCCTTTGACCATCATCTCCAGCTCATCTAAGTCCTGATTGAATTTATGACGTTTTTTGTCGTCATCGAGTAGCTCAGCTCTTAACCGTAATCGAGTGATCGGCGTTTTGAGATCATGCGATATAGACGAAAACAGATGCTCCCTATCAGCCACATAGCGTCTGATACGCTGCTGCATACGATTAAACGCTCGCGTCGCAGTGACCAGTTCGCTCGCCCCTTCTTCACCTAGTGGCGGCTGATCAATATCCATGCTCATTTCATTGGCCGCTTTTGCCAAACGCTTTAAGGGTTTGACTTGCCGACGCATTAACAGATAAGTCAGACCAAGCAACAAGGTCGTCGAGAAGAAGATAAACAGGATCTGCTCTCGACCAATTAAGGTGTCATCCAATGTGACATAGGGTGCGGGAAGTAACGCAGCAATATAGACCCACTCATTGCTCTTAAGCTCAATCTGTACCACCAGGACGGGAGGATCAATGGGTGATAATGTTAAAGTATGATGCGCCCATGATTTGGGTAAATCACTAAGGTAGATGTCATTCTTTAGTAGACGAAGATTGTGCGCATGAGAAAAGTCGACAGATATCGAAGACACCTTAGGTAACTTGTCGTTGAGCACAGTTTCCACCGCAGAAAGTGAGGCTCTTTTTAACTGTGTATCTGGAATCGGCTCAACAATCAGCTTTTCTTTGTTGAATGACACAAAGAAACGCGTGCCACCCATATTACGAATCTGATCCAGTACAATATGACGATAGCGCGTCGGTAGGGATTGGAAAAATGTCACGGTTGAAGCAAACATGTTCGCCATGCTTTCAGAGGCAGACTGAATACCTGCCAACTCTTTTTGCTTCGATTCGGTGTACCAGATAGCCGTGGCAATGCCCTGCGCTAATATCACCGCTAACAACGCTAGCCCTAGAGTACGGGTGACCAAGGAATTGGGTTTTAGCCTATGTAATAGAGCGTTCATCTATCAATGTTCGATGCTGACTGGTACGGCGAGGATATAGCCATTTCCGCGCATAGTTTTAATATATTGCGGGTATTTACCACTATCACCCAGACGCTGACGCAAGCGACTCAACTGGACGTCAATACCTCGCTCAAAGGGAAGTGCCTCTCGCCCTCTGGTCGCAAAAGAGATCGTATCGCGATCTAAAACCTCATTCGGGCGCGAGAGAAACAGCATTAAGAGTGCAAAGTCACTGCCCGACAGATCGTGTTCTTCTTGGGTATCACTATGGGTAATTTTGTGCGCTAAGGTATCAAGTTGCCAGTCGCCAAACGTAATCTGTTTTGGTAGAGAATCCGAACTTTTTTTCTTCATTGACTTGAACTCGTCGCAAGACTGCTTTGATTCGAGCGATGAGCTGACGTGGATTAAATGGCTTGGCAATGTAGTCATCGGCACCAATTTCCAGACCGATGATCTGATCAGTTTCGTCCGACACTGCGGTAAGCATAATAATAGGTACATTCGAGTCGCGACGAATATGTTGGCACAAGGTAAAGCCATCATCACCCGGTAGCATCACATCAAGAAGCACCATATCAGGGTAGCCTTCTTGATCAAGGTGCGCCTTTAATTCTTCGCCATCCGCCACGGCGTTGACCTGATAACCCGCTTTGGTTAGGTATTCACCCAACAGCTCCCGAATTTCTAGATCATCATCTACAACAAGTATCTTTGCGTTCATTCACTTCAATTATTACTTACGATGTCTGGCTCTAGTTTAGAGATTAATAGGAATGGGGCAGATTGATAAAATTGGATTATTTGATCACAAAACAGATTCAGATCACAACCTATTAACAAATATAAAAGTAATTCAGTACTTTTTAACAAGAGAGGTCAATTAGGAAGAGCTGCTGAAGGGAATTGACTAAAGCAGTGGTTAAGGTTGAGCGGCGACAGAGAAGACATATGCAGTCCATTTGCAAAGCTGTTATCGCAGAAAGTAGCATAAAGCGGATAGATATGCTTCGAAAGCTGCCCTAATAAATGATGTTATAACCACGTCCCTGAACACTTATTAAGGCTTTGCTTTAGTGTCATTCAATATTAAATAAGAGCGAAAACACCCACAATCCCGACAAGAGAAAATAGGCAAGTGCGGCTGATAACGCCAAAGTTAGAAGGTTGGATCATTTCTTGATGCTGCATACGTTCTCCTCGTTGTTTTTATTACATCTTAATTACAATATGATGAATTCGAAGAATTTTCTCAACACACATCAAGATTAAATTTTTATGACAATCTGAATAAAATGAGAGATTAGGCTTATTTTTTGATTTTTTAAGAGTGTAAACAATTGGCTCCAGTGCGCGATTTGTCGGTAAGTTGTGGCTAAATTTCGCGAAAACCTAATTAAATGAAGGCAATTAAGATTTTAGTTCATTAAGGAACGAAGCGGTAAATTTATTTCAAGCCTAAGCTAATGCGCACAAAGCTATCATCTTCGTAATCAACTTTATGTTCAAAGATTGCGGAAGCGTAAATGGTTCGAAGAATGGCATGCTTTTCGCCACGAGTACCACGAAATAGCATTGAAATATCAGCAGATAGACGATTGCGATTATCAAAATGCGCATTCAAATCCGGTGACAGCACACACAATAGACAACCTTTAGGATTAAAGGCTAAGTCCACCTCTTCTGCACTAGACACCAGCACCGTTGTATTGAGTTCTTTCTCTATAGAGTTGATAAGCAAAAGAAAACTGTCTAAATGAGGCAATTCATCACCATGAATTGGTGAGAACAGATTGCCTAGCATTGATTCCATATCCAGACGCTGAGATCGAGCGTGACTGACCAGAGAGCGGACTTTCTTCTTAAAAGGCTTATACTTCTTGCTGTTAGCCGCTTTGTTCAGCCAAGCAGAAAGTATATCATTGATGTCCGAACGCGACTTTCGGCCTAAAGCCTGTGCAGAATGATTAGTGTGCAGATGAAGCAATGCATGTAATGCTAGCTCAGACAGAAGAGGCTCAAACTCGGGTTTAATTTTAGTATGGATACTGCGCATGTTGTCTGAACGTATGGGGCCCTGTTCAAGCTTAGGTACTTTGAGAAGGAACGACATGCTACAGAAAAGCTCAGCTTATGTACAGGTCAAATTCAGTGCAATCGTCACGCTATGGTTATGAGCCAGTTTTCATCCTTTCACAGAAAGACAAAACCCTGACAGCCGCTAAGCCATCAGGGTTTTTAAAGAAATGGCACGCCCTGCAGGATTCGAACCTGCGACCACATGCTTAGAAGGCACGTGCTCTATCCAACTGAGCTAAGGGCGCGCTACAGGGAAAGGATTATACGAGTTCGAGTTCTTAAAACAAGGTATTTTCTTAACATTCTGATCTGAATGACTAAAAAAAGGTCACCAGATTGCATTTTGATTAAAAACACCTCAAGGCAAACGTTTGCTTATAGATGTTAGTCAAATTTTTTGCGACAATGCGCGGCAACTAGATAGCCATTCTATTTAAAGGAACGCCATGACTGCTCAAAATATTGATGGAACACTTATTTCTCAAACCGTTCGATCGGAAGTTGCCGCTCGTGTGAAGGCTCGTGTCAATTCTGGCTTAAGAGCACCTGGCCTTGCTGTAGTGCTGGTCGGGGAAGATCCGGCATCGCAAGTGTACGTTGGAAGCAAGCGTCGCGCGTGTGAAGAAGTAGGGTTCGTATCAAAATCATTTGATCTTTCTGCTTCAACTTCAGAAGAAGCATTGTTGTCTCTAATTGATGAGTTGAATGCTGACGAAGAAATTGATGGTATTCTGGTACAGCTTCCGTTACCCGCTGGTATCGATGCAACACATGTATTAGAGCGTATTCACCCAGAAAAAGACGTTGATGGCTTCCACCCTTATAACGTTGGTCGTCTTGCTCAACGTATCCCTAAACTTCGGTCATGCACACCCAAAGGCATCATCACGTTACTTGACCGCTACAATATCAACCTTCGCGGTAAGCATGCGGTTGTTGTAGGCGCATCTAACATTGTTGGCCGCCCTATGACGCTTGAGCTTCTGCTAGCGGGCTGTACAACGACCACTTGTCACCGATTCACCAAAGATCTCGAAAGCCACGTGCGACAAGCTGATGTAGTGGTAGTGGCGGTAGGTAAACCTAACTTTATTCCAGGTAATTGGATCAAAGAAGGCGCCGTGGTAGTCGATGTCGGTATCAACCGCTTAGAGTCTGGAAAACTAGTCGGTGACGTCGATTACAAAAACGCAAAGGAAAGCGCGAGCTTTATTACGCCCGTTCCTGGTGGTGTTGGTCCAATGACAGTAGCCAGCTTGATTGAGAATACGATGTTGGCTTGTGAACAGTTCCACACCAAACAGAAATAACAAAAAAGCCACTCTTCATGAGTGGCTTTTTCAATCATCCAGTATGAATCATAGCTTTTGTCGACCTAACAGTGAATGTGAGAGGGTTGTGCCATCCACCAACTCTAATTCACCACCTACAGGGACGCCATGGGCAATTCTGCTCGCCTGAACCTGATGTTCCTTACACAATTCAGCGATATAATGTGCTGTGGCCTCCCCTTCGACTGTGGGGTTGGTCGCGAGAATGACTTCGGAAACATCCCCTCGGCGTAAGCGGTAGTCGAGCACATCCAGACCAATATCACTCGGACCAATTCCGTCAAGGGGAGACAAATGCCCCATCAAAACAAAATAGCGGCCAGAAAACTGACCCGTTGACTCTACAGCAGCAATATCAGCCGGGCTTTCAACTACACAAATTTGACCATTTTCCTGACGTTTAGGATTGGTACAAATATGGCAGGTTTCTTCTTCGGTAAACGTGCGACATTCATTGCAGTGACCAATTTCCGTCATCGCATGGCTTAACGCATCCGATAACTGCAAACCACCTTTTCTATCGCGCTGTAACAAATGAAAGGCCATACGTTGAGCCGACTTGGGACCAACCCCAGGCAGACAACGCAAGGCCTCCATCAATTGCTCCAGC